>CAYJNF010000182.1:0-7514 GCA_964370915.1 uncultured Chitinophagales bacterium | reverse complement strand
AGACTGAATTGTTCGGGCACGAGAAATGGGCATTCACCAACGCGTACGCGACGAAGCAGGTACTCGTTGATGTCGCGAACGGCGGTACACTCTTTCTCGATGAAGTGGGAGATATCAGTCCTGCGATACAGCCCAAGCTGCTGCGCTTCCTGGAAAGTGGCGAGTTCAGAAGAGTAGGCGGTACGAATGTGTTGACGGTTGATGTTCGAGTGGTGAGTGCGTCGAACAAGGATCTGCGTGAGGAAGTAAAAGCGGGGAGATTTCGAGAAGACTTGCTCTATCGGCTGAACGTTGTAACCGTCTATGTCCCACCGCTGAGGGAGCGCAAAGAGGATATCCTTGTTCTGGCCGAATATTTTCTCCGCAAAAAGAGTAAGCTCAAGAATCCGAAGACGCTGGCCCCCGCGACAGTTAGTCTCCTGATGCAGTATGATTATCCCGGGAATATCCGGGAACTTGAGCATGTTCTGGAAGGCGCAATTCTTCTTTCTTCCGGAGAACAGATTGAGCCATCGGACCTATCGATTTTCTTTCAACATCGTGGAACCGATACTCCATCAACTTCACCTGCCGGTGATGTGCTGTACTCGCAGGAGTCTGTTTCACTTGAAGAACTCGAACGTCAACACATCGAACGAGTTCTCCGCAAGCATGCCTACAACCGAACGAAGTCTGCAGATGAACTTGGCATCTCGAAGAAGACCCTCTATCTGAAGATCAAACAATACGGCTTCAAGGTGGAGGAGTAACCCAGCTTTCTTGCTGCTCGCTGTTCCCTCAGAATTTTTCTTTCCTGCCTGCAACTTTTTCCATTGTGGGTCGTCTAATCAAGTGACCAGTACCACATATAACTCTCCTTACAGGAAAGCCGAACGGGTCTGACCAACTCTGACGGCTTTCTTCCTTTATGCAACCCAACCAAATCGACTACTCTCACATCGCGCCCAGGCAGCAAGAGAGGAAATTACTCCTGTGATTGTTCAGCGTTCAGAGTATTTTCTGCGAGATTGATTTTCCAGCTCTTTTTTCGTTCATTTGTTCACAAAATCAAAGAACTTCGCCCTGTGTTGCTTTTAGTAAACAGGGCTTTTTCCAATTCACCCCAACCAAGGATTCTGCATGCCGGCCAAGTTTCAAGGCTTAGATTTCATGAACATGGACAGTTTGCTTTCAGAGGAAGAAATACTCGTCCGAAACACGGTCCGTGAGTTTGTGGATGACAATGTTATCCCGATCATCGAGAAGCATGCGCGGGAAGGAACATTCCCTATGGACCTCGTTGCAAAGATGGCCGAGCTTGGTTTGTTCGGATCGACTCTTCCTGCAAAGTACGGTTGCGCTGAGATGAACAACGTTGCCTACGGGCTGGTGATGCAAGAGTTGGAGCGTGGCGACAGCGGTATCAGAAGTTTTGCGTCCGTTCAGAGTGGGTTGGTCATGTATCCGATCTTCGCCTACGGTTCTGAAAAGCAGAAGGATTATTGGCTGCCGCGCCTCGCGAAAGGCGAAGCCATTGGGTGCTTCGGACTCACGGAACCGGATTTCGGTTCCAATCCCGGCGGCATGATCACGCGTGCAGTAGAGACGAGTGATGGTTACATGTTGAACGGTGCCAAGATGTGGATCACGAATGGCACGTTGGCGCATGTTGCGGTCGTTTGGGCAAAGCTGAATGGAGTGGTGAGAGGATTCCTTGTCGAGAAAGGAACGCGTGGATTCACAGCCCCGGAAATGAAAGGCAAGCATTCGCTTCGCGCCTCGGTGACGAGCGAGTTGATTCTGCAAGATGTTCACATCCCCAAAGAAAATATACTGCCAAATGGGGAAGGCTTGAAATTACCACTGGGTTGCCTGAGTCAGGCCCGATACGGTATTGCTTGGGGAGCAATCGGCGCTGCGATGGCTTGCTACGATTCGGCACTGAACTATGCCAAATCTCGAATTCAATTTGACAAGCCAATTGCTGCGTTCCAGCTGACACAGGAAAAACTCGTCCAGATGCTTAACGAAATCACGAAGGCACAATTGCTGTGCTTGCAGCTGGGACGACTGAAGGATAACGGCAAAGTCCGCTTCCAGCAAATCTCTCTTGCGAAACGTAACAATGTGTACCATGCTTTGCAGATTGCCCGTGAAGCCCGTAGCATTCTTGGTGCCAACGGAATCCTCGATGAGTATCCGGTAATGCGGCACGCGGCAAACCTCGAGTCAGTGATTACGTACGAAGGAACGCATGAAATGCATACGCTCATTGTGGGAGAGGATATTACCGGAATAGCTGCGTTCGCCTGACTCCTTAACCCTAAACGGAGCGAAGGGTCTCACTCCTGGATAGATTTTTTTGGGAGGATGGATTGAAAACAAACCCTCGTTACCGCTATTGCGCTTTTCGCGGTGAGCGGCTAACTTGAACAACTAATTACTCTTCATCATCTGAGTTATCTTGAACAAGAAAGTTCTCTACGAAGCCCTTACCTATGACGACGTGTTGCTCGTCCCCGCCAAATCGAGTGTTCTCCCTCGTGATGTCAGTGTTCGCACACGACTGACCCGCAACATTGAGCTCAATGTTCCGCTCATCAGCGCGGCGATGGATACCGTGACGGAATCCGAGATGGCAATTGCCATGGCACGTGAAGGCGGCATCGGCATACTGCACAAGAACATGACAATCAGGAGGCAGGCCGATGAAGTGTTGCGCGTAAAGCGATCGGAGAGCGGGATGATACTCGAACCGATCACCGTCCGTGCAAATCAGATAGTGCGCGATGTTCTGGTGCTCATGCGAAAGTACAGCATCTCCGGAATTCCGGTCGTTGACAAGTCGAACCATCTGATTGGCATCATTACCAACCGTGATCTCAGATTTGAACCGGACGAAGACGCACTCGTTTCTGAGATCATGACGCGGGAAAATCTCGTCACCGCGCCTCTCGGCACAAGTTTGCAGCAAGCCGAACGCATTCTCCAAAAACACAAAGTGGAAAAGCTCCCTGTCGTTGATCGCAACGGTACGTTGAAGGGCCTTATCACGTTTAAGGACATTCTCAAAAAGAAAAAGCATCCGTACGCGTGCAAGGACAAGCATGGACGCTTACGAGTGGGCGCGGCAGTTGGTGTTACGTCCGACACGGTTGAGCGTGTCGAGGAGCTTGTGAAGGCCGACGTCGACGTGGTTATCGTTGATACGGCACACGGTCATTCACGCGGGGTTCTGGAAACGGTGAAACGCCTCCGCAAGAAATTTCCAAAGCTTGATCTTATTGCCGGCAACGTAGGAACCGCCGCGGCGACTCGCGATATGATTCGTGCGGGTGTTGATGCGGTGAAGGTCGGGATTGGTCCTGGCTCCATCTGCACGACGAGGGTCATAGCCGGTGTTGGCGTGCCGCAAGTGACTGCGGTAATGGAGTGCTCAAAAGTCGCGTCGAAGTCGAACATTCCAATCATTGCCGACGGCGGCATTAAGCAGACGGGCGATATCGCGAAAGCCATCGCCGCCGGAGCGGATTCCATCATGATCGGCGGACTGTTTGCCGGTGTCGATGAAAGTCCGGGTGAAAAAGTTCTCTATGAAGGACGCAGCTACAAGATTTATCGCGGCATGGGTTCGCTCGGCGCGATGAAGGAAGGGAGCAGGGATCGCTACTTTCAGGATGCCGAGGACGACATTCAAAAGCTTGTGCCCGAGGGGATTGAAGGACGGGTACCCTACAAAGGCCCACTGGGAGATACAGTCTATCAAATGGTTGGCGGACTTCGTTCTGCAATGGGGTACTGCGGCGCTGCGACCATCGCTGAAATGAAGCGCAATGCCCGCTTCGTGCGCATGACGGAGGCCGGCCTGCGCGAGAGTCATCCCCATGATGTGTCAATTACCAAAGAAGCCCCCAACTATCATCACTGAGCCGCCGCCCTGAATGACTCGAAATAGAATTGCGCGTGTGCGAGATGCAATGCAGAAGCAAGGGCTGGATGCACTCCTCGTTTCGTCGTTGTCCAATATTCGCTACCTGACCGGCTTCACCGGCTCCAACGGACTGCTCGTTGTCACGTCCCGGTCGGCGATATTTATTTCAGACATCCGATACACCAACCAGGCGAAGTTGGAAGTTGATGGCTGCAAAATTGTCATCACGAAAATCGGATTGTACGAAGAAGCTTCCCGGCGTAGAGTGTTGGAGCATGCCTCCAAAGTGGGGTTTGAGTCTCAACAAATAACATACGCGCAGTATCGGGTTTTGCGCAAGCTCTTTCCGTCAACGTCATTCGCTTCGACAAAGGAAATTGTTGAGGACGTGATGTTGGTGAAAGATCAACATGAGATTGCCATGATACGGCGGGCCGCAGAGATTTCTGACCTTGTCTTTGCCGAGGTGGTGAACGAGATTCGTCCGGGAGTGAGTGAGTTGGAGATTGCAGGGAGTATTTCCTATCTCCACAGAAAACTGGGCGCCGAGCGCGATGCATTTGAGACAATTGTGGCGAGCGGCGAACGAAGCGCCTATCCGCACGCTCGTGCGACGCAGAAGAAAATCAAGTCGGGCGATCTGGTGACACTCGATTTCGGCTGCGTTGTGGGCGGCTACAACTCCGATATTACCCGAACAGTCGCTGTGGGGAAAACGAGCCTTCGCGCAAAACGCATGTATGACACGGTTCATGAAGCGCAATTGAAAGCGATCGGGGCTGCCAAGGCCGGAATGTGGGCCAAAGATCTTGATGCTGTCGCGCGGCAGCAGATTGAGAAATGTGGCATGGGAAAGTACTTCAATCACTCACTCGGACATGGGTTGGGTTTGCATATCCATGAACGGCCTCGCGTATCGGAGCTGAGCAAGGAATGTCTGCGTGCAGGAAGTGTCATTACCATTGAACCCGGTGTGTACATTCCCGGATTTGGCGGTGTTCGGATTGAAGATGATGTGGTGCTGACGGAAAATGGTTGTGTTGTCTTGAACTCCGCGCCGAAGGAGTTTCTGGTGCTCTAGCTCCCGGCAATTTGGGCTGAACAATTCTACTATGATCGAAGAAATCACTGCTGCAACAAAAAAGAGTGAATCGGTATCCGAACAACGGCGTGTTCTGGTTATTGCCTACTATTTTCCGCCCATGGGTCTCAGCGGCGTCCAACGCACGCTGAAGTATGTGAAGTACCTTCCCCAATTTGGCTGGCAGCCAACGGTGCTCACGGTTGAACCGCACGGATACTTCGCGCATGATGAGACGTTACTAAAGGAACTTGAAGGTCGCGATGTGCAGGTTGTGCGCACCAAGTCGGCCGGACCCGGAAAGATGTTTGCGCGAAAAGAAACGGTGAAACTGCCTTCGGAGCGAATGCGGAAGTTCCTGAGCCGGGTCAGCGATACATTCTTCATCCCCGACAACAAGATCGGCTGGAAACGCAAGGCCGTGGCCGCGGCTCTTGCGCTCCACAAGCGAACACCGTTCGATCTCATCTTTGCAACTGCTCCGCCCTTTACTGATTTTCTAATCGGCGCACAGTTGAAAGAGCTTATGAAGAAGCCGCTCGTCTTTGACTATCGCGATCCGTGGCTGGAGTATCCACATAAATTCTATCCGACTCCGTTTCATAAGCTGCGAACTATCATCCTGGAGCGGCGCGCACTCAAGGCAAGCAGCTTCGTCGTGACCACGAACCGGCGCGTGAAAGAGCTGCTCATCAAGCGCTACGGATTTCTCAGCTACAACGATATCGAGATCATTCCGCAGGGATTTGATCCCGACGACTTCAAGGGATACCTCGGACCTCATTCGGATGGCATTGTGCCCCGGTCGAACAAGATGCGGATTACGTATGCAGGAGTCTTCTGGGAAGACCGCGTGCCCGACTATTTCCTGTACGCCCTCAATGAATTATTTCTCGAACACCCGGAGATGCGGAACAAAATAGAAGCGCTGTTTATTGGCAAGTTCCGTCATGAGAATGCAAAGCTCGTTGAAAAACTTCATCTTGGCGATGCAGTTCGTGTTGTCGATTATCTCCCTCATCAACAATGCGTCAACAATCTCGTGGCATCCGACGTATTGTGGATGATTGTCGGAGATGGTGTCGGGTCGCCGGGGAAAGCCTACGAGTACCTTGGCGCGCGCAAACCGATTCTTGGATGCGTCCCCGATGGATTCATGAAGCAAACAATTCTGGAAGCCGGCGGCAGAGTAGCCGCTCCCAAGGACATTGTTGGCATCAAGCAGATTATCGAAGAGTATTTCCGCCAGTATGAAAAGGGGACGCTACGTGGACCAAAGGCGGAAGTTGTTGACAAGTACAATCGCGTGAAGTTGACGGGACAATTGGTGAAGGTGTTCGAATCATTGATGGTCGTATGAGAATCGAATCTGGGCAGACTGTGCGTAAACAATTATGAGAGTCCTTGTCATCGGTTCGGGTGGGCGTGAGCACGCTCTTGTGTGGAAACTGGCTCAAAGCTCGAAAGTCACCAAACTGTACTGTTCGCCGGGCAACCCCGGTATTGCAGAGCTTGCCGAGTGTTTGCCGATGAACGCCACGGCCATCGATGGGTTGCTGAGCTTCGCAAAGTCGGAACGAATTGACCTGACAGTGGTCGGACCAGAGCAGCCATTGGCGGAAGGCATAGTCGACGCGTTTGAGTCCAACGGACTCAAGATCTTCGGACCTACGAAGCGTGCTGCTGAACTCGAATGGAGCAAGGTCTTTGCAAAGGAGTTCATGCATCGACACAATATCCCCACCGCGTCGTACCGAACGTTTGGGCAAGACGAGTTCGATGACGCAAAACGGTGCCTTAACGAATCGCCTCTGCCCGTTGTTTTGAAAGCAGACGGTCTTGCGGCCGGAAAGGGCGTTATCGTCTGCACGACACGTGAGCAGGCCTATGCGGGGTTGATGGAGATGAAAAGACAGTTTGCGTATGCGAGTAATAAGATTGTAGTGGAAGAATTCCTGGAGGGCGAAGAAGCTTCCGTCTTTGCCATTTGCGACGGAGAGAACTTTGTCACCCTCGCAACGGCTCAGGATCACAAACGGGTGTTCGATGGCGATCGCGGGAAGAACACGGGAGGCATGGGAGCGTACGCTCCAGCACCTATTGTCACGCACGATATTTTGCAGGCAGTCGAAGACCGCATCATCAAACCAACATTGAAGTACATGGCAGAGGAAGGAAGACCGTACAAAGGATGCTTGTATGTAGGCTTGATGATCACGACTGGCGGACCGAAAGTGGTAGAATACAATTGTCGGTTTGGCGATCCGGAAACGCAGGTGGTTTTGCCGCTGTACTCTGACGACATTGTCGAATTGTTCGAGGCAGCATGCAGTGGTTCACTTCGCTCGTTGCGTGTGCGTCACGACGACGATTCTCCCAGGAATTCCGCCGTGTGTGTTGTTCTCGCTTCACAGGGGTATCCTGATGAGTATCCGACGGGGATAGAAATACAAGGGCTGGATGAGTTGAGCGGTCTGAATAACGTGATGGTCTTTCATGCGGGAACAAAACTGTTTAACGGCA
>CAYJNF010000181.1:6434-7516 GCA_964370915.1 uncultured Chitinophagales bacterium | reverse complement strand
GATACCTGACATTTCTATTGGACGCAAACCCTGACATTTCTACTGGGCGATTACAGCCCCAGGTTATTAAAATTCCTTGATATTGATATTCCTTTTCTCTACAATGTTACAGCCGAGTTGGAACTCTCGGTCCCACATCAAGGAGAACACCATATCGATCACTTTTGCTAATGCTTGGAGATGCAATCTTCGGGGTGGGAGAACTGAGGGCCGAAGATTCCGGTTTCCATAGTGGCGGAGGTAGGACACCATCACTTCGCAACATAGTCCACCTTTGAAGGCATCACAAATCTGAGAGTCGACGTGGTTTCACTTCCTGGCAGCACCTCGCACTTCCTTCGTACACATGCTTTTCGTGTGGCAGCATTTGTCCTTGTCTTCCTGACTTTGTGCGTCATCGTATTCCTGCCCGGCGTTTCGGCGGGACTTTCGCGCAACGATGCCGCCGATGAGCCGGCGTATTTTTCATTGACTCCGCCGGATAGTCAACCGCAGCTTCAGACTCCTTCCTCGCGCGGGAGATCGCGGCTCGGTGGTCGTGGAAGTGGCGGCATCAGAGGCATTTCCTCTGTCGATACCGGCAAAGGCCGGATCCTTCCTGACGATTCCACGTGGGTCGTCTATCTCGATTCTACTGCCCGGCTCGAACAGTGGAAGTACAAACGATACGATCCGCCGCAAGTGCGGCTCTTTCCTGGTCGTGTGTATCCGTTGTTTGCAAAACCCTCGCAGACACAACTTCGCTATGAGGTCTCTGCCGACTCGAACATCTCCAAATTCACTTTCCGGAAGCAGATCGGCGGCGCAGACGTCAAGGTTCCACTGACGTTATCGCTGAAGGAGTATATTGCTGCACGCCGCAAGTATGAAATGCACATGCTGTTTGCGGACGAGGCGCGCAAGCCAAAACAGTTGCAGGGCAAGAGAGACATTGGCGATGTTCTTTCGAGCTTTACAAAAATTTTCATTCCTATTCCCCCCAATCCGCTGCTGAGCATTTTTGGCGGAGGCGGCGTTAATCTGCAGATCAGCGGCGCGGTGGATATTCGTGCCGGCTTCCGGAATACGACCAGCGACCAGAC
>CAYJNF010000181.1:0-6424 GCA_964370915.1 uncultured Chitinophagales bacterium | reverse complement strand
GACAACGGCAAACCGGCTGGATCAATCGCGCAATGAGCCGGACTTCAATCAGGAAGTGCAGGTGAATGTCAACGGCACGATCGGCGACAAGCTGAACATTCTTGCCGACTGGAACACCCAACGAACATTCGAGTACGAGAACCAACTCAAGATCAAGTACACAGGGTACGAGGACGAGATTGTTCAGAGTGTTGAGGCGGGAAATGTTTCGTTGCAAACGCCATCGGCGTTTATCGGCAGCAGCGCCGCGTTGTTTGGTATCAAGGCAAAGTTCCAGGCGGGACCGCTCACCCTGACGACCATTGCTTCGCAAAAGAAGGGACAGATCAAAGAGGTTGAAGCAAAAGGCGGCGCGCAGGAAATTCCATTTGAGATGCAGCCATGGAATTATTCGACAAACCACTTCTTCGTTGATACCTCCTACACGACATTTTACGAGCCTTACTATCAGGCAGCTACTTTGACGATCACGCCGCAAATGTCGCAAGCGCAAATCGTGGAAGAGGAAGTATGGGTTTCATTCTACGGCAATGAGGCGCAACAAGTCGCCAACTCACGCCAGGGCATTGCCTACATCTCCCTGAATCCTCGAGACCCGACCGCAGGATACGATTCGACCCTTCGTGCAGCAACCCCTGTCGATGGCCGGGTCGAAGCGGCACGCTTCGTTCGTCTCTCACGGGATCAATATGAATTGGCTGGAGATGGTTATATCGGCGTCGTTTCGCTCAACTACGCCGTGAACGACAATCAAATTGTAGCTATTGCATATCGTACTGCCGGGGGTTCGCAGATTGGCGAGCTGGCGCGTGATATTCCTTCTACCGACACAAGCCGGACGATGGTTCTGAAAATGTTGAAGCCGCGTAATCTGAATGCCGTCGGTCCTTCGTATGCGATAGCCTGGAAGCTCCTTTTGAAGAACATCTATTCCGTCGGCGGTCGTAACATGAAGAAGGAAGGTTTTTCTCTTGATGTGTTCCGACGAACCTCCGGTTTGGAAGATGAAAGCTCAATCCTCAATGAGCGATTGATTCGTGTGCTTGGCGTGGATAACTTTAACGCCGATGGAACACCGGCTCCGAACGGCGACAACACGTTCGACTTCATCACCGGAAAAACTGTCAACCAGGCAAGAGGCGAGATTGTATTTCCCTGGCTTGAACCATTCAGGGGTGGTATCAAAGAGTACTTTCTTCGGAAAGGAGTAGTAGTTTCCGACTCGAGCGAATTCCTCTTTGGCAAGATTTACGACACGACAAAGACCCAGGCGCAACAGGATATCCACAACCGCTATGTTATCAAGGGCAAGGCAACAGGCGAGGCAAGCTCGAAGTACAATCTCGGCTTCAACGTCGTGGAAGGAAGCGTTCGCGTGTTGCTGAATGGCGTTGCTTTGACGCCGAACGTCGATTATACGGTGGACTACATTGTTGGCGAAGTGGTGATTCGCAATCCGTCGGCACTCGTGCCCGGTGCGAATTTGCAGATCAAGTACGAGCAGAACGATCTGTTCCAGCTCGCCTCGAAAACACTCCTGGGTGCACGCGGCGATCTTTTCCTTTCGTCCACCACGAGTTTTGGTTTCACCCTCATGAATCTGAACCAGCAATCGCTCAGTGATAAGGTGCGATTGGGAGAAGAGCCGAACAACAACACCATTATGGGAATCGACGGCGCAACAAGTTTCAAACTGCCATTTCTCACCAACGCGATTGATGCATTGCCAATTGTTGCGACGCGAGAGGCATCCGAGCTGAAGCTCACCGGCGAAGCCGCATATGTTGTTCCCGATCCGAACACCCGCAAGAGTCCGATTCCCAGCGATGGTGGCGCCGGCATCGCGTACATCGATGATTTCGAAGGCGCACGCCGCACGATTCCGCTCGGCACCAATTACGCGAGTTGGTACCAGGCTAGCCCGCCGATTGACCGGCTCTTCTTCGGAGGCAATTTGCCGGACACCACGAAGATGAACTACAAAGCGAAAACGATCTGGTTTAACCTCTTTAACGTTCCTCTCACGTCCATCTACCCCGACAAGCTTGCAGGCACAGGCGCAAACAATCAGACTACCGTCATGGACCTGTGGTACTTTCCGCAACAACGCGGTCAGTTTAACTACGCAAGCGGCAGTGGCATCGCAGATTCATTGCGCACGAAAAACTGGGGCGGCGTCCAGAGACCGGTCTCCATTTCCGGCACGAACCTGATTAATGAGAATATCAACTTCATTGAAATCTGGATGCAGGTTCTCAGCGATGGTCGTGGAGCAGGATCAAACACCCCTGGAAAGCTCTTCGTCGATTTGGGTTCGATCAGCGAGGACGTGGTTCCGGCTCCGGTCCCGTATCCTACTAACTCACCCGGTCTGAACACGGAAGATCTCGTTCCGCCCAGCACAACAATCAACAACAGCCTTCAAACGTGGGAGGATGTCGGGTTGGATATGTTGACGAATGATCAGGAGATCGCAAAGTATGGCAACGTCACCGGAGATGGCGACCCAAGCGGCGACGATTATTCATATAACAACGCCAACCCAACCATACCGGATGCTTATGCGCGCATCAACGGAACCGACAATAACCGTAACAGCGTGAATGGCCTTTATCCCGACACGGAAGATCTGAACTCCAATGGTATTGTCGATAGAGTGAATTCGTATTTTCGGTACGAGTTGTCGCTGGATACGCTTGCATCACGCAATCCGCAGGTCGTTGGTGGTGGCAACAAGGGATCCAAGTATTATCAATTCCGGATTCCTATACGCGACACCGTCGCGAAGATCGGCACGCCGAGCTTTGAGAACGTGGAGTTCATCAGAGTGTCATTCGAGAACGCCGACACGACCATTGGTCTTCGCATCGCGGACTTCTCATTGGTTGGCAATCAGTGGCAGGAGTTGAACAAGCAAGATACGACGTTCGCCGTGAGCATCGTCGGCATCGAAGAGAATTCGAATGTCTATACTGCGCCCCCCGGTGTCGTGCGTGAAAAAGACAAAACCCGTCCCAACGAAGAAGTGTATGGCAACGAGCAATCGCTTGCCCTGATCATGCGCGATATTCCTGTCGGTGAATCGCGCATGGCGGTGAAGTTCTACACGTATCGTCCGCTCGATCTCTTCAACTACAAGACGATGAAAATGTTCGTGCACGGCGATGAGAACACGATCAATTTTGTTGATCTGACGAACTACAATGCGGAGTTTTTCTATCGATTTGGCGCCGACTCGTTGAACTACTATGAATACCGCGCCCCGATTCGCAAAGGGTGGGATCCGTACAATGAGGTGATTGTGAGATTCTCCGACCTCACCGCCATTAAGCAGACGCGTGATTCATCCAACGTTCTCTCGGCTCCGCTCCCCGTACCGGGTGGCCCCCCCGGCGCTGTCTACCGGGTTCTCGGAAATCCGTCACTGACGCAAATACGATACATGGCGGTAGGTGTGACGAATCCGCGCTTGCCGGGAATTCGGCAAATGCCACTGCGCGGACAAGTGTGGGTGAACGAATTACGAGTGATTGAAGTTGATGACTCGCCCGGATGGGCCTATCGCATGGATGCCAGCTTGAAGCTTGCCGATCTCGGCAACGTTTCATTCAACTATTCCCAGGTCGATCCCAACTTCCATTCCATCGAGCAACGCTTCGGCTCCCGGCAGACCGGCACCAATTGGGGTCTCAATGCGAATATGGAATTCGGGAGGTTCTTCCCCGCGGAATGGGCGGGGACGACACTGCCGATTTCGTACTCGCACCAGGTGAGTCTCACGAAGCCGAAGTACCTTCCGCAGTCGGACGTGCTCGTTGACGAAGCCGCAACTCTTGAACGCGAGCGGCTGCTGAAGAAAGGATTGAGCCAATCGGAGGTTGACGTTGCGGTGAACGACCTTGTCCAGTCATCCGAGACCTATCGTGTCACCGACACATGGGCTGCGCCGAACTTCAAAGTGGCCATACCTTCCAATGAATGGTGGATTCGTGATACGTGGAACAAATTGTCGTTCGGGTTTAACTACACGCGATCAACGGAGCGAAATCCGTCGACGGTGAGAAGACTCTCGTGGCAATGGAGTGCGAAGATTGCCTACGCGCTCACACTGAATCCGGAGTACTACGTCCAGCCATTCAAGAGTATCTTTGATGGGTTCTGGTTCCTTGACGAGTACAAGAATCTGAAGATTTGGTTTGCGCCGCAGAACTTCAGCTGGTCGGTCACCGCCAACAGGACGCGTGACGTGTCGTTGCAGCGCCTTGCGAATTCCCCGGAGTTGATTTCGCGAAACTTCTATTCGCAGCGCGGCTTCCAGCTTGGTTGGAAAGCCACCGAGGGCGGCATCCTGAATCTTTCCGGCGACTACAACTTGAATATCGACGCAAGCTGGCTTGATCTGGAAACGGATCCGGTTTCAAAGCAGCAGCGCCCGTTCTCTAAGATCATGGACGATATTTTCATTGGCACGTCGCTGATCAATTTTGGCAAGGATACGCGGTACTCGCAACGCAACAACTTCAACACGCGTCCGGATATTCCGAACATCTTCAACATCAAAAAATATCTGGACCTGTCGTTTGGTTACGGTGTGGATTACAGTTGGCAGAATGCCTTGACCGGTGACCTCGGCAAGTCGGCGGGATTCAGCAACAACATCAACCTGTCCGTCAACTTCAAAATGAAGTCGTTGTTCGATCCGTTGTTTGAAGATTCACCGCAAACACCGTCATTCACTCCCGACGGTCGCAGCCGCGGCAAATTCGCAACACGCGAACCGGGCGATGAGCCGAAGACTCCCGGTGATTCAACGGCCGCCGCTTCAGATTCCACGCAGAGCGAAGGGGGAGGACTTGGAAAGACGCTAGCGCAATTAAAACAGCTCGCGAAAGTCTTCATCAAGGTTCCATTCCTTGATTACGAGACGGTCACCATCAGTTTCACGCAAACAAATCAGGCGGCAAACAGCGGCGTCGTTGGCCGGCCCGGGTTTGTCAACTTCTGGGGTCGTGTGCCATTCTTCCAGGATGCCGATCCGAAGTACGGCCCATCGCGACTCTATCAACTCGGCTTGATCTCCGATCCACATGGCAGACTCGTGAACTTTGGCGCGCGCTCGAAGTTTCCGTGGTTCGGCTGGGATGTGGAGCCGGGTATTCGCGCCCCGGGCGGCGTTCTGCAAAACACCTATCGTCAGACCAATCGGCTGTCGTTCAAAACATCGCGGGCATTGTGGGAAGGTGCACGGCTTGACTTGAACTGGAATGTTGGATGGACGTACAGCAGCTCGGAGAACGTTACCACGGATGCGTTGGGCCGCATCATACGCGAGGCGCCTCTTCCCGGCGATCCCGACAGGCGGCCCGTGGTGAGCACGTCGGGAAGCGTCGACCGATCGTACCTTACGTTCCCAAATGTGTTGTTCCTCGGGATGTTCAAGAGCGATCTGAAGGAGGTAAGCAAGAAGTTTGCGCAGTTGAAGGCCAACAAGGACGGAGTTCCGGAAGAAGAAAAACTTGCGAAGGCGTTCGAAGAAGGATTTGAGGCGCTTCCACTTCTGAGGAAAGTGTTCGGTCAGTTTGCGCCGCGCGTAAACTGGTCGTTGCGATGGGATGGGCTGGAGAAACTCCCGATGCTCACCGGATTCGTCTCCCGACTGTCGCTCGATCATGCATACACGTCGAACTACACCCGCTCGTTTGCAAACCGTCCCAACGGCGGCGGCGAGCGCACGGAGAACCAGCGCATCGCGTATGGATTTGCTCCGCTCTTTGGATTGAATTTTACATTCAAGGATCTGATGAAGGGAAGCATGGGCGCCAATGTCCGGTACAACACCAACACGACATACGACCTTGCGACGTCATCGCGTAACATCATTGAAACGCTGGCACAGGAGATTTCGGTCACGGCATCGTATTCGCGGCGCGGGTTTGAAATCCCCTTCTTCGGTCTTTCGCTCAATAACGATCTTGAAATCAACGCGTCGTATTCATTGACGACGAACTCGCGCAGGCAATACGAAGTTGCGAAGCTGGATGTCAACACGGAGGGAACGCCTCTTGAAGGTTCGACGCGCACGGTCCTGGAACCGCGCATCAAATACGTGCTGAGCCAGCGCGTGAACGCTTCCGTGTATTACCGGCATACTAAGATCACGCCGGATGCGCAAGGTTCGGCAATTCCCGGCAGCACAACAAATGAGGCGGGATTGGACATTCACATTGCGATCCAATAGGGAATGCACAATCAAAGATAAATTCGCTATCAACAATCACACTTGTCCAAAACAGACTTGTTGAACTCGTATCGGAGTTCTGAAATGAGTCGTATGTGTTCTATAAACATGGAACTCCTACCGGAGTTTGGACTCTGTGAATCCCGTAGGGATTCTATGTTTGTAGATAAGATTCCAACTGCAACG
>CAYJNF010000180.1:0-7533 GCA_964370915.1 uncultured Chitinophagales bacterium | reverse complement strand
ATGTGAAGGTGTGCGTCTTTGATCTTGTGCTTCTTTCCTTCCAACAAATCCATCACTTCTCTTTTTGTGGTATCGAGTTTCAGGGTGGTTGATTGTTGTGCATGGAATTCAGTATTAGTCACGACGGCAACACGAGTCCTCGGCTTCTCGGAAACGCGGGCAAACGCAAGCACGTGCTCATTGTGGTCGTGCAAGACAACAAACGATTGCGGGTTTGGATCGACGACAGCATCTTTGAATTTGCTGCGCACGGCAAGAACGGTCTTGACCCACGAACCGATTTGCCCCTTGTTCAACCAATTATACGCGTGTTCGCTGAAGAGCGGCAGCTTTTCGGACGGAAGTTGTTTCAACTGCTCATTCGTAAAGTCGAGACCTGTGTTGATAGGATATGTTTCGCCAAGTTCGAAGCCCGAGTGAATGAACGGTACACCCGGCAGGAAACTGTTTACAACGATCGACCACTTTGCATATGCCAATCCGCCCGGACGAGATGCAGCCCGCGGCGTGTTATGATTTTCGGGGGTGGTGAAGAAAGGAATTTCGTAGCCATCAGTCGCAGCGCGGCGAATGAACTGCTTCATGCGTGAGGGATGATGTTCATCCACCCACAAAAAACCAAAGACGGCGTTGTAGCCTTCTTCTCTGCTTCGTCGGGAGATCGAAAAATTTTCATCCCAAAACGCAAAGTCGGGGTTGTTCTTGCGTGCCGTGCTGATAATCTCTTGCTTCAATTCCATCGGCAGCGCATGTCCCATATCGATCATGACACCATCGATATAAAACTCACGCTGATAGTACGGAATGATTCCGACAATCCGGTCCCACAACGGACGATTGATATGTTGCGGTTGCGTTAACCGCGAGTCGTACATACGAATTGTGTTGTACGCGATGTAGTTGAAATCGGCATGCTCGTACAGACGCAAGTAGGTTACATCGCCCCACGGGGGTTGGTTGTCATCCGGCGGCCAATCCGCGAAGGCGCCGGGAATTTTTACCCGCTGTCCGTTGGGAAGAACCCCGATATACCTGCCGTTCTCTTTCGTTACGGTGTCAGGATGTGGCGGCGGCGTGAAGAAATCGCGATACGTTTGGTGGGGCGGTACGAGATGTTCAAACTTGTGTTCGCGTACCTGATGGTGAATGCGATCAAGTTCCTCACGCGTGAAAATCGGTGACCCATATCGCGACTCATCCTGATGCGCGGGGTCGCGCAGCGCAATCTCGTCTTTGATCCAGTACATCCATTCTGGATGCTCCTTAACCCAGTCGGCATCCTTGGCGGCTGTGCGGAACACGAACTCCACCACAACGCGAAACCCCATGTTGTGCGCGGCTTCCACAAACGCTTTGAATTCTGTCTTTGCATCAAGTCCGAGTGCAGGTTCGGCCTGGTTTTCATCCAGCTCGTACGGATTGCGAATCGCGTAGGGTGAGCCGAGCGTGCCTTTGTTGCCATCGTGACCGATTGAAGTAATGGGCAGCAGGTGAATTGTGTTTGCTCCGAGTCGTTTGATGTACGGAAGCATGGCGATGCCCTTGAGGAACGTTCCTGTTTCGCGGAACCCTTCGCTGTTCGCCGGAAGATCGAGCTGGCCGTTCCCGTTATGATCAAACGCCGCAGTCGTCCGGACAAACATATTGTAGATCACCGCGTCCTTGCTCCAATCGCCGCCCGACGGCTTTGCATGCTTCGCAGCTTTCACCTTCTTCACTTTGCGGACAATATCGAGGTAGAATTCAAACGGACTGACCTTCACCCGCTTCGGCGTCCCCTTTTCCGAAATCCACAGCGATGGGATGGAATAGTTGTACTTCCGCGTCTTCATCTCTTTCTTTTTCTGAACAAGAACCTGCTCCAGCAATTCGAGCGCCTTGGTTCCGGAATATGCTTTTGCCATGTCTATTTTTTCCCGAATGTATCTCTGATGGTGATGGTAGAAGTCGATTGTTCGCTCACGGTCAGTGCGCGGTGGTCGGTCGCGAATTCCTCGCCCGGCGCCCACTCACCTTTCTTGCCGCTGTTCGTGAACTTGTACTGCACTTGAATGTCAAGCGGCACCTCCACTTCCAGCGACCAGAGTGCGTCGTTCGCAATCTTGTCGCCGTGTGTGCCGTCGTCGTACATGCGAATCAGATTGGGCGTCCATTCGCCAAGCTCTTTCAAGTTGCCGGCGATATAGATTGCCTCGCGCACTTTTTCTTTGTACGCGTCAACCGTGAACAACACCGCCTGCGTTTCACCCGAACTGCGAGCCATGGCGCCCTGACCGCCCGTTCCCTCTTCAACGATGATTGGCTCAAAGCCCGGCGATTTGATTTTCGCTCCAGCGAGTTCAGCAAACTTGTAGACGTTGTTGAGATGAAGGCGAAACGCCGTGTCGAACGGTTTGTCGCCCGCAGGCGCAAGCTGATCGTTCCCGTACCACCAGAACCAATCGGAACCTTCCGCAGCATACATTGCTTCGTACGCCATGTACGTGTACCAGGCCTTTGTATTCTTCTTCGGTGGGTTCGCGGCCGGGTCCGGTTGCTTCAATCCGCTCTTCTCCAAATCCTGACGCGTGCGCAGCAGATACTCCCATCCTGCGTTCTCTTCTTTTTCGCCAATCCATGTGTCATAGTTTGCGTTGATCCATGAGCCGGGCCATAACTTCTGCATGGCCGGGAGCTGCTCAACCGGATGAGCGACAATGCCACGATTCGAATTACCGAACAGGTACTCTGACATTGTCGTGGTAATCACTTGCCGGTTCTTGTACAGTTTCGTCAGCTTGCGATAGAAGGCATTCAAGAACTCTTTTCCATCGATGTCTTCGCGGTACCACTCCCATGCATTCTCGCCATCAAGAATCACGGTAATCAACACATCCGGCTCATCCTTCTTTGGCGCACGCTCAAGGATTGTTCGGACAAAATCTTCTGCGGCCTCCTCGCCTTCGTAGTTCTGATATTTGAATCCGATCCGATCGGACAAGTCCGTGTCGCGGAAAACAAGAGCCATCGATTGTGGTTTGCCCTTGGCGTCGGTGCCCGCCCCAAACCGATAGGGTGTCGTGTTTGGCTGATCTGCAGGTTCGGAGCGCTGAAGTACCTTGACATCCGTTGCAGTCCAGAGCACCCCGTTCTTTCGCAGAACGCTCAGCACTGGTTGTGCAACAGAACCTTCGCCGGGCCACATGCCCGACGGTTGTGTACCAAACACTTCCTGATAGAACTTCACCGCTTTCACAACCTGGGCGTTCGCGTCCTGCGGGAACGAAAATCGCGAAGGCAACAGATCGTTCGGTTGGGAGATTCTCGCGAGGTCGGAGTTGTAAATCAGGGGAAGAATCGGATGATAAAAAGGAGTGGTGATGATGTCGATCTGGCCCGTTCGTTTCACTTCATCGTAGCGAAGGGCCTTATGAATCGGGATGACGTTTGCCATCACCTTGTATGCTTCAACAACCATCCGCTGGCAGTCGGACTCGGTGATTGATTTCCTGAGGTAGAATTTCTTTTCGCCCGCTTTGAACTCCACGAGATCGCTCAGATCGCACACCGAACCGTCAGGTAATCTCACTGATCCCTTCAGGAAATCAGGATCGAAATTCGCCAGGTAGAAAAAGAATTTCGTCTCACGCATTTCCTGTTCGGTGAGTACCACATCCCCCGACTCACGGCGATCGAGCATCTTCTTCTTGAGTGCTTCGTATTCGGGGAACCGGGCAATCTGCACTTCACTCATGCCGAAGGCATTCCATGCGTTCTGGTACAGATACTCTTTGTCCTTGTTGCCAAACTCACTTGTCGGCTTCAACGCCAGGTCGATCCACGGATCGGTCTTTCCCTTTTGTGCTAGAAAGTAGTTCTTCACGTTGATCGTGTTCTTCTTCATATCAACGTAAAACTTGAGGCGGTTGATGTAGTACTCGCGAAGCTGGAACAACAGCGAGGATGTCAGGTTGATGTTGCAATGGATGTCCGGATATTTCTGGAGAATCGCCGCCATGTCGTAATAATCCTTCGTGGCGTGCGTCCGTACCCATGGCCCTTCAAGCTGGTCGGTAGCTGGATTCAGATACAGCGGTTGATGCTGGTGCCAGATGATGTTGAGAAAAACGGGCTTCAAGTTTGGGGTTTGAGGATAGCTATCTCCGACGTTCGACTTCGGCACGGGCGGCGTTGATGTCAGTTCAATCGTATTCTCCTCCGTCAGCAAGAAAACGGAATTCTTTGCCGAGTTGTTGAAGTTGTCGACCTGCACGGGATTGTTCGGATCGACGATGTACGTGTCGCCGTTGATCAGGAATTTGTACTGATAGATCCCGGGCTGAACTTTTCTGGTCACACTCCAGCGATTGGCAGGAGTCTTCAGCATTGCGTTCTCGTCCTTTGACCAGCTATTGAAATCACCGACGAGTGAAACGGAGGCATACCCCCTGTCAGCAAGTTCGAACAGCACGCCATCGGGAACGAGTCGAGGTTGAGCATGGCAAACGGTGACGCCCCATGTGAGCGTCACCAGCAATAGTAAAAACAAGACGTGTCTCATGTTGGTGTCATGGGATGTGTTGAGGGAAATACGGGGCGACACCACCGCCCCGCATGTGGTTATTTGGTCAATACCATTTTCTTCATCTCACCAAACGTGCCCGATGTTAGTCGGTAGAAATAGATGCCGCTGGAGAGACCTTTGCCTGAGAAGTCAACCCCGTAGTTTCCAGCCGTCAACTGCGTGTTCACAAGCGTCACTACTTCTCGTCCGAGAATGTCATACACCTTCAGTGTGGTAAACCCGGACTCTTTGATACCGAACGATATCTTCGTCGATGGATTGAACGGATTCGGATAATTCTGGCCGAGGCCGAACTCTGTCGGGATTTCTTCGTCCTTCGCCTTCACGTCGAGCAGCACGCTATCGGGAATGCTCGAGTAACACAGCGTTCCCCACGCAGGGACAGTAATGGTCGAGACGAATCCGCCGCTAGCGGTGATTGTGCTCTGATCGAGGATGTTGTAGAATGTTCCGCTTCCGATCCATTGAACTCCATTGAACGTTTGATCCGTATTGGTCAGATTCGTGACCGCAACGAAGCGGGCATTCGTTGCTGCATCCTGGAATCCCCAGAACAGGGTCTTCTGCGCGTCGAATCTGCTCAGACGAATGAAGGCTCCGTTGTACAACGCCGGATTGTATTTTCGCTGGCGGATGAGCGCTCTGTACCAGGCGTAGTGTTCCTGTCCGCGCTGCTCATTGCGCAACGAGAATTGCACCGGACGATATCTGAGCTTGTCGCCATCAGTCGCCCAACCCCTTGCTTCGCTATGTTCCATTCCTTCCCACAACATTGGAATGCCAAGCGAAGCAAATATAAATGTCGCGTACGTCTTATCCCGCTTGATTGCATCGGCAAGCGACACGCCTTGCCACGTCGTCATCTCAAAGATCAGCGACTGCTCGTCGTGAGTGACTGTTGCATTCACCGGTCCCGTACGATCGGCATATGATGACGGATTTGAAGGAATGTCGTTGCCACCGTACGCGCCAAGATCAATCACCAGATTCTGAAAATTGACAAGCGGCGGGCGCTGTGAAGGAATAACATCTTTGAATACTTCGTCACGAAAACTGTCGTGCCAGCCACCGTTGATGCCACTGTAATAAATCAGAGCCGGACTTTCGGGAAGATGTTCAGCAATCTGATATACTCTGCCCTGATAATCCTGATCAATTCTGTTGGCCCAACCAAGGATTCCCTTGGTCGGCTCATTGATATTCCAGCCGATGCCTTGCGTATAGTCATATCGAAATCCGTCAATGCGATACTCATCAATCCACATCTTGAGAACGTTGTATATGTACTCTTGTGTTTCCGGCGTCCAGTGATCCATGTCGCGGAAGAAACACAATTGATCCTCGTTGTAGCGAAGATCGGAGCACAGCTTGATATAGGGATTCGTCGCAACATCGGGTTGCATTGTCCAGAGTGGTCCCGGATCGTTAACATGGTTGAACACGACGTCCAGTACGATTGCGATGCCGCGTGCGTGAGCGGAATCCACCAGCGCTTTGAAATCGGCTGGTGTGCCGTATGCAGGCTCCAGTGCAAAATGGTGACTGAGGTCGTAGCCCCAGGAAAACCCTGATCGTCCGATCAACCCATAGTCATTGACCGGCATCAGCTCGATGGCGTTGATGCCGAGCGAACCAAAATACCCCATCATGTTCGCAAATTGCCTGAACGTCCCGATCTGGCCCGAAGGCAAACCGAGATATCCCCCGACAAATTCTGCAAGGTTCATTTCGTATAGAACAAGCTTGTTCATGGGTGGTCGTTGATAGCCCGTGGAGCGCCAGACATAATCATCAGCAGTCAGGCCGGCCGGCCCGATGGTGAAGCGTGTGCCGTACGTGCCGTTCCACTTTCCCCACGGATCATTGAAGAGCGAACCACTTGCCGTCTGAAATTGATACTCGTATGTCCCCGCGGGAAGTGCGATATTGAGCCACCAATCATCCGTTGTCGGATTCTTTCGGAGAAGCATCGGTGAGGCGCCTGCAACAGGCTGACCCAACGGAGCAACGCGAACTGCAACGAACGTTGTTCCTCCGACACGCTACCTGAATGTCGTCGAGTCATTCGATGTGGCGCTCGGAAGGGTGACGCCGTGTTTAGCGTACGCGGGTATCACTGCGAGTGTTGGACCACCGACCTGCACAATGAAGTTCACTGTGTCGAGCGTAGTTCCCGCCCTCAGGATGACGGTGTGTGAACCGTTCGACAATGCGGCAGGCACAGTATAGCTCATCTGCTTCACGGAAAAATCATACGAAGCCCCGATGCCATTGATCAGCGTTCCGTCAATCGTCAACGCAAGACCTGACGTGTCGAATGTTGTGCCGACCTTTGGAAAGATGTATGCGGAAATCGTCGGTTGCGTGGTGGTCACCGTTCCGGCCCGATGATTCGGCAAGAAGTGGTAGATGGTCGGATTCTTGACGATGATAAAGGTGTTATCGTTGTCGGATGCATTCACGTGATGGTTCAGCGGATCGTTCGGCCACGGCGAAGCACCCGTGTAATAAAACTTGTACTGGAACGCGCCAGGAATGGGGCTTGGAGCGCCGCCGACCGCGAGTCGGGCATCGCGCGTCCAGAGCGTTCCGCCCCGAAACGTCATCGGCCACGCACCATTATTCCATCCGTTAAACTGTCCCGGTACAGTGAGGCCCGCTGGAGAGCCTGAAATGTTATAACGGAACGTTACATCAACGCTATCTTGCGCAAGCACCTGAGAGATAAACAGCATACATCCTAGCAGAGTCACCAACTTCTTCATGCCCTCCCCCTTCATCATTTAATGAGTAAGTAGTTTTCTTGTTTCAACACAATTCCTTCATCGCCACCACACCGATCGCCCAATATCGCAGTATGCTGATCAAAATTTGTCGCCTACTACAATTGCCCCTGACTTGGGTTGCAGCGTGAACGAACCAGTGAATAGATCCACGCGGCCCCCGAGGTTGATTGGCCACTCTTGTCT
>CAYJNF010000179.1:0-7542 GCA_964370915.1 uncultured Chitinophagales bacterium | reverse complement strand
CCGTCGAGCAGCAATGCCGCCTCGTGCGTTCTGCCGCCGCGAATGTGGATTTCGTTATCGGAGAACACGACGCCCGGTTGCAACGCAACGATGTTCTCGACCTTCGTGAGCGCCGCGGCTTGAATGTCTTGTTGCCCGACATTCCTTCTGCTCGCCGTTTCTTCGATGTCGAACAGCGGCTTCTCTCCCACCACAACAACTTCCTTGTCAATAGCGAGAACGGTCTCTTCCATCTTCGCAGTGAATCGCGCAGTCGCTCCCACTTCCACTTTGATATTCGTGAACTGAACGATCTTGTATCCGAGCAGCGACACTTCGAGCGTGTACGTTCCGGGGTTCACGTTCTCGATCTTCACAACGCCATCGATGTTCGAAGAGCCGCCATAGTACGTTCCTTTGATCACGACGTTCGCGCCAGGCAAATCTTCGTTCGTCTTCATATCGACAATCTTCCCTTCGATCCGGCCTTTTCCCGCCTGTGACTGCGCGGCCGTAATCGAGAAACATGCGAGCAGCAAGAAGACGAGAACGCCTAGGACTTGATGAGGCTGAATCAGCAATTCTGTGCGCGAACTGCGCATTGGGAATATTTTTCTGATCGAATGAAACATCAGAATCTTCTTCTGTCTACTCTCTGAATCGGACTGAATTGCTGCGTGAACATTTTGGTGAAGAGCGGAACAAGTCCCTGATTGCCGCTATTCGTATTGTTCAGCAAGTGAACCGGCAATCCGAAGATAACGATCTTCCCCTGTCCATCAACAATGGCAACCTTTGGTCTACGCGTGTCATTCCCTTCCGGGTCCACGGCATTGTACCGTCCGGTCGTGTCGGGTTCCAACCGATAAATCACTCGCGCATCTACCCTTCGATACATGTCTCGCCAGAAAATGTTGCTGTGAAGCGAGCTCCCTGTCGTACTCGTGTCATTGAATGCAAGTTTGGGATTGATGTTCGTCGCGACGCTGCTGTCAGGGTGCAGCTTCGTTCCTCCGCGAATGCGATTGTCGCCGGGCCTCGGTCTGGACGGCGTGCCTGCAATGACAACGCTTGATACGCTGTCGATAGGAGCAAACTCTCGCAACACAGAAGTCGGATTGAACGAGGAGAAATCATCCGAAAACATGCACGACAGCAACAACTTTCCCCCATTCTGCAAGTAGTAAAACGGCACAAGTTGAACAACAGCAAGACTCGGAATTTCATCGGTGAAGAGAAATACATAGTCGTACAAAAGAAATGTATTGACGAGAGCAGGATCGATGAACGGGGGAACCATTTTGCTCAACCGTCCCGCCTTCTTATCCGTAACCGTCACGCCGAGCGCGAGATTCAGTGTATCGATCACTGCGAAGTCCGGGCTGGGAACCTGTTGTAAGGCATTCCGGTACGTGGATGTCGCAAATGCAAGATCGAACTTCGTGTAATCAGACACGAGCAGAAGTTTTCCTCGTGGGCGCTTGACGAACCAGGATGTCTGCGACGCTGAAGGGATGCGGATAACGGGGCTATACTCTCCTGCCACGTCCCTTGCCTGAACATAGATCACATTGTTCGCGTCGAGTCGAAGTCCCGGCAATTGTCCGACGAGTTGTCGTCCCAAAAACTTTCCGGAATACACATCCGTAGCGACTTGAGTACCGGGCACCGGTGGCGCAGCATCGCTTCGTGATCGGGGAACAATGAGTGTCACGAGTGTGTCGCGCAAACGAAGTGTGAGCCAGTTCGCCGCATTCGTGGTGTCGTTCAATGCGATTCGATATCCTGCCAACGTGTTGTCTCCATCAGGGTCAAATCCTTTGAAACTGATAGAGACGCATGTGTAGGTGTAGTCAGGCAACCGCAACACGTTCGCGGGATCGTTCGGATTCGAGGCAAACTCAATTGTCGGCGGTGAGTTGCGGATTGGCAGAATGAGCATCGCTCCGGCAGGATCCATTGCCGCAGTGAGCGATGTCAGCGCGGAGTCGGAGCCATCGAACACGCCGTTCGCGTTTCTATCGAGATACGGATTGGGCGTGAGGCGAACACTGCTCTTCTCGGGCAAACCAGGGAACGTGTTATCGACCGCACGAACGAAGAAGGTGTAGTATCGGAAGAGCGTGTCGTGCGGCAGTTGAATGAGCGTATCGTTCTTCGTCACCCACGTGTACCGAATTGTATCGGGCGAGGGCGACTGCGACAGTCGAACCTTCACGAACCCAAACAGATAGCCGCGAACAATTCCATCCGGATCCTCTCCCCACCAATGCAAATGCTGACGGCTGATCCCCGTTTCCACTGTCGTGTCAGGGTACAGCCATACGAACGACTTCGGCTGCTTGTTGACAGTTGGGTTGTCGGCAATCTTCTCACTGCAACTGAAGAAGGACAGCGAGAGACAGATTATGAGTAAGATGCGAAATGAGCTCATTGTGGTTCTTGTGCGTTGGGCGACCAAACTGATGGCCCAACATCATACTGTGCTGTAGGGCGACCAGACTGGTCGCCCTACACGCGCGATTATTTTACCAAAATCATTCTCTTCGTTTGCGCAAAGCCGCCGGCTTGCAAACGATAGAAGTACACACCTGACGGCAGATGCGAGGCGTTGAATTGCAGCGTGTACGTCCCGGCTTCCTGCACACGATTCAGTAACGTCTCGAGCTTCTGGCCAAGGATGTTATAGACTTCGATCGTGGCGAATTCCGCCTTCGGCAGATTGAACTGAATCGTCGTCGTTGGGTTAAACGGATTCGGGTAGTTCTGGCCCAGAGTGTACGAGTCGGGTATTCCAGTTCCGCGTTCGATATTCACGCTGCTGATCGTGCCGAAATCGTCGTTCGTGCGCGGAACGATCTTGTAATAGTTGCCCGAGTAGTAGACAATCCCACGAAGGTGTGAAATGCGCTGACCTTGACGTATCAGCACGAGTCCTGGGGTAGGGTCTAACGCTGTCGTCACGTATTGATGCTTCCCATCCCGACGGATAAGTACCTGACTCGAACCATCATTCACCCCGAATTCATAAATCTCTTGGAACGTCGGTGTCGAATCGGAAAGAACGACGTTGTTGAACTGCACGAGCATTCCTTCCCATCGCTCGGCTGATGGTGTTCCGTTCCCGGCGGCAGGACCGAATGTGCCGGTCGTGAGAACCATGGGAGGAGGCAGCGGATTATTTGAAGAGTGCACAGTCGGCGCAGAGAGTGCTTGCAGACGCGTGACATCAAAATCTTCTGCAACCGTTCCCGTGATGCTCACGCTGTCACCGTTACGCAATGCCAGAAGTTGTAGTGAGAGGGAGTCGCTGTGCAGCCAAATTCCTGACCACGGAGCTATACCACTCTGCAAATACCAGGCATTCGTTCCTCGGAATCGTGTCGGTGGAAGGACAAGATTCGCCGAGTCCGCGATAATCACGCCGCGCACAGTTACGCGGGCCCCGATGTACGCGCTTCGTCCGTTGAGGAACGGCGTTGTCTGAATATCCCTGATGCTCACTTCCGTTCCGGACAGAACCGTATAGAAGAAGAATCCTCGCACCGTGTCAGTCTGACTTCCGTCAAACGCGGAACTTGCAAGCTTAACATTGTTGCCGACCGAGTCCGTAACATTGACATAGTATTTAACAAACGTCCCGAGTGCTTGTTGCGGAATGTTTGCTTTATACGTCGTATCGGAAAGTGTCATTGGCGCATTCACAAACGGACCATTGTTGAGACTGTAGCGAAGCTGGACGCTTGTCACGGCCGCTCCGCCGCGTCTGACCCGAACACTCACAACCGGAGTGGAATCCGGCGTAACAACGATCGGGTTTCTCCGATGGACATCCACGACAGGAAGGGCGACAAGTCCTTTCTTGATGTCTCCCGGAAAAATCGGAGCAATTCTATAGCCGCGTGGCGCCTCCTGCCCGCTATTCGTCATGATGTAACCGCGGATCGTGTCGATCACAGTCCCTTGAGGATAGTCTGCCAGCGCATATGTCGACATCGGCTCGCGGTGAGCACGCAACGTAAACCACTTAGAGGCATCCATCGTCGAGATTGCATTCCCTGACTGGTCAAGCAAGTTGAGTGTGCCGTTCGTGCCGTTCAACACGGAGGCAACTTGCAGGTTCGTCAACGTCACTCGCATAAACTCCATCGGCTCACCGGTAGAAAACTGAATCCCGTTCGGCCCGTTGCTGGGGAAGTTCCCCTTGTAGAACTCTGAGGTGAGTTTGAACGTATACGATGGAACCGGGACCGAGCCGAAAACCGTCAATGGCTGGGTGAGAAGCGGGACAATTTGTGTAGCGCTCACCGGGTCGCCAGCTGGAAACTCATCGACGTATCCGGTCAATTCGACGTAGTCACCGATTTCAACGCCGGTGATGCCCCACGAGATCCAGTTCGTTGTGTCTGGAGATCCGGTCGAGAGAGGTGGACGCACAAACAATCCTCCCCATTCGTTGCGACCGAGAGCAGCGGTATCCGCGAGCAACAAGTTGTATCCACTGGCCGTGAACCCTATTGTTCTTGCTGCAACAACGCAAACGCCTCGCACTCTCACAGTATCGCCAAAATACCTGGATCGCTGTGCGATCCAACGCGCAGTTTGCGTTCGCTGCAATGTGTCAAGCACGCGTAACGAATCGAGCGAGACCTGCTGAATCTCCCGGATGGTTCGCAAAGGATATTGCGACCACGCCGAGGTTACGAGAATCAGCCCCATCACCACAGACCCTACGAATCGTTTCATAAGCAACTCCATGATTTTATTATTTGATGACGAGAAATTTTCCTGTTTTGATTTCGCCTGTGTCCGAGTTCTTCACGCTGAAGAGATACAAGCCGGTCGCAATCGCCTGATCGAACTTCGTGATCAGATTCCATGCATGCTCGCCGCCCGAGAACTGAATACGCGCGGCGCCTCCGCCGCCGAATCGCTGAAACCATTCGATCTCACTTCCGTCGTATGTCGCGGCTTCGTGATCTAAGTCAGCAACGACATCTCCCGCCAGCGTGTAAATCCGAATTGTGCAGCGCGCAGGCAGGTTGTAGAAGTAGATTTTGCGCGTGCGCTCGGTCTTGCCGTCCCATGCGGCATTCGCGTAATAGGGATTAGGATAGACGCCTACCGACTTCCCTTGTATTTGCGTAGTGTCAGTCCCGGGAA
Source organism: uncultured Chitinophagales bacterium (assembly GCA_964370915.1). Taxonomy (GTDB): domain Bacteria; phylum Bacteroidota; class Ignavibacteria; order UBA10030; family UBA6906; genus CAADGV01. The sequence goes on along the minus strand of CAYJNF010000179.1, from coordinate 2,400 downwards.
TCAATCGACGGATTTCAGTTTTGCTCTGAAGCGAAACCAATCCAGTTGCCGAATCACCGGTGCTGAACGCAGCCACTCCATACAAATACTGCCAGCCGTTCAGATGCGAGACGGTTTCTCCTTGCGGAGGGAATTTGTACCAGTAGTCAACTGTATCGCCGGGAAATTTCTTCGGCTGGGAGAGAAGGATTCTACCAAAACCTGTGTTGTACCCGATGTTGTCGTCAGGCTTGTCAAACTCTCCGACAAGAGACAGATTGAAGAGAAGATTCTCCGGATCGTCGAAGTCGGCGCCAGGGTTCGATCGGTAGATGCGATATCCCTCGAAGTCGAGCTTGCGCGTAATAGGATTGAACGAAAGCTCGGAGGTTGACCTGTCCCAGTAGAGGGCAACATTTTGATTCTCAAGCGCGGCCCGTACTTTGGGGGGCCGCGGCGGCTGAGGCAGAATAAAGTGATCGAGCTTGCCGTTACCGTTGAGATCAAGTTCCGGTCGATAGATGTTATCGCCGCGAACGTCTTCGCCATCATAGGCCTGCTGGGCGAAGCGCGCATTTGTATAGAGCGTCAGCCGTTGAGCTCGAGTGTCGAGGTTCGCCGGATCAGAACCGAACTTGCGCGCACAAACAACTGCATAGACAATCTGTAGAGAATCTCCGGGACGCAACGAGCGATACGGCCCGCTGGAAACAAGCGTCGTAACGTTCTGCGGCTGCAACGTGCGCAACGCCGCTATCTTATCCTGCGCAAGCGGTGCAGTCATACGATCGTACCTGCTGCGTTCACCCTGAAGTGTTCCGAAATCGAATCGCGGAGACCAGTACGCGACATCGCCGCTAGCGGTAGTGGTGAATGTCCAAGCGTTGTAGTATGTTTTCCGCGTCAAGTCGGCGAGCGAATCGACTCCGATCGGAAACGGAATCGCGCCGAGAAGCTTGACACCGACGTAACTGCCTGCAGCGGGCGGAGTCGGAATGCCGCTGTAATCGAATGTGTACTTCATCCGTAGCGAATCGGAATAGCCGTTCGCGCTCCGCTCGAAGTAGCCTGCCGTACCAGGCTGCACGTTGTTTGTGTTTCGCACAACCGCGTTGTCCCACAATCCGACATACAAGGAATCGAGCGTATCGACGCCGGTATTATAAATCGTGTAATTGACGAGGACAAACGCATCGGCGAAGGGAAAATTCCAGGCGTAGCTTTCCTGCCGAACCGTGATGTTCAACGGCACTGACCTGTCAGGCTCCGTGCTATCGCGCGGAACTTCATCGCTGTACCATCCAATAAAATCCTGATGACTAACGGCGCTGGTGTCGAAGAAGGGCGAATCAGAGAGTGAAGACTTCTGGATGAGCGTCGTTCCGAACAACGAAGTGTACTCAAATCCTTTCCCTGTCGTGGTCGACACAGTGTTCGACGAGCCGGTGGAGACGGCACGGATACCGTCGCGCGCGGGCGACGCAGAGTGAATCTCTGCTCCAACCCAAAGTCCGCCCTGAAAAATATGCTCGATGCGCGACCCGATGGGATACTCGCACGACGGTCTTCCCTCTCGCCAGAAGGTGTTCCGCGTCCCGATCGTGCCAAAGTTCGTGACAGTCAATCCGATGTTGCCGATGGTCGTGTAGTTGCTGTCGGTGTCTAGCAGAAGTCGGGGCGGAGTGCCCCCGCGATCATCAGATGCTGTATTGCCGAGAAATGCAAAAAGACAAACGAGGATAGTTGTGCGTATGAACGGAAATCGATGATGCATTACATGGGGAAAACGTTAAAGATGATCTGTGAGATTCTGATATAAATATATTTTTAATCGCCCCGAAAGTCAAGGAAACCGCAGGGCATCGAAGAGATTTAGCTTGAAAAATAAAACGGCATCCGTTGAGACGAATGCCGCGCGAGTGAAACCGATGTGGAGTCTAATGAGCGTCTTTATGAATGATCAATTCCTGGCCGGCGTAAATCTTGCCTTTGCGATTCAATGAATTCCATTCGCGCAGTAGTTTCTCTTCAACGGCATGGTCCTGGGCAATTCGCGAAATCGTATCGCCCTTGCGAACGACATAGATGATTTGCTTCGTCTTTCCTTCCGAGCGCGCCAGCTTCTCTGCAACCGCTTTCGCTTGCGGAGTCTCCACTTCCGTGATGTTCGGATACAGAACCAGCTTCTGCCCGGCAACGATACGCGACGAGCTGAGTTTGTTCCACCGCTGAATTTGCTTTGCGGTTACGCCGTTCTCGCGGGCAATTTTGTCAAGCGAATCGCCGGCGCGTACGAGCACGGAGAACGCGTCGTCAGGAGATTCCTGCTTTGCCGGGCTGGTTTCTTTATTACGAAGTGAGTTTTTCTCCGCAAACGTCATCGTATTCAACCTGGCCAGTTGTGGCGCATCGGACTTGTTC
>CAYJNF010000178.1:2979-7551 GCA_964370915.1 uncultured Chitinophagales bacterium | reverse complement strand
GCCATTGTCTTTCTCGTGATGCTTTTCCTGCATTGATGTTCACCGAGATTACTTCTAAGATTCCTTGCTCAAGATTCAGTTTCTCACGGACAGACATCCGTTCTTTGTCTGTCGCAATCATCACGGGAAGCGTGGCCTCGTGATCGTGGGAGATTCCCAAGGCAAAAAGCTGTCGTCGAAAGACATTCACAACATGATCCGACTTATCGAGAGTGACTTCGTGCGTCAGGTTATGTCTGCGCCAGAATGTTGGCAGAGCAAACCCAACGCGGATTCTGCTCAAGCTGAGCGCCGAAATCAGTGTCGAAAATTTGGAGAAAAACTCCAGATCGAAAACAACGTCAACATGCATGGAGCGAATCCGCACTATGACTTTTGCGGTATCCGTCAGAAACGCAGAGGGGGACGAAGTTCGTATCGTCAACACGTCGAGACTATACGGAAGTCTGACCACCAACTCCCTGTTTTGTTCAAACGTGAGGAAGAGAATTCGTGCGTCCGGCAATCGCTGACGTAACGCGGTGAGAAATGGCGAAGCGAGAAGTATGCTCCCCATCCCGAAGAATTTGATAACAAGAATTGTCCGAAGTTCACCGGTGGGCAGGCTATTCCTTCGGAGGATGAGATTTGCCAATCCCGTTAACCAACAAAGAGGAATGCCGACGTAGCGATCTGTTGTCCGCATGGTTGCAACATTCATTCGGCACCTTTGCGACGAAAGACGATCACAAAATGATCACCATATCCGTGCAGTGAGGAATTGGCTGGAATCCACTCGTCCAGCTTCTCAAGTATGCGATTGAACTTGCCGAGCAAACGATATGCTGTTCTTGAGGTTGGAGGTGGAGAGAAGATGTTAATTCCGTGGAGTTCGACAAAGTCAAAATGAGACGCGAACATCTTTTTCACCTGGTCGGGTGAATAGTAGTGAACCCACACTCGCTCACCGTTGACCTTGGCGAGAACGCCATCGTGCGCGCTTCGGCGGAATGCTTTCCTCCACCTGCCGCGTACGAGGAACGCAAGTGTTTCCCACAAGGAGAAGTTTGACATGACACAGAGAACAATGCTCCGTCCCGGTTTGACTAACATCGCCAGATCATATGCAACCTGATGAAGCTGGCTCGTGCAATTGAGGCCGCCGAAGTTTGAGTAGATTCCGTCGAACTGACGACCATACAATACCTTCAATCGCGAAAAGGGAATCTGCATTGGGAAGACAAACGCGTTCAGCGCCGTTCCCATGAGCTTCCTTCGGAGAACGCCAATCATTTCAACCGAAGAATCAGTTGCGAGGACGTACATGCCGTTCGAAGCAAGCTCAAGCGCATCGGTTCCCGTGCCACAATTCAGTTCAAGCAGCGAGTCGGCTGGCCTAAAGTGCCGGTAATAAATCGACCAAATGATTCTGCGGATCCGTTTCGTCGCGTTGAGGCTTTCAAACTCGTGGTCATACGTCGCGGCTGCGGCATCAAAAGCTGTGCGACTGCCGCGGTAGGTGGGAACAAGTTGTTCCATCAGTTATGTCCTGGTTCGTTCGGTCAGTTTCATTCCAAGGCGCGCCGCTTTTGATCTCGCATATGCCGAGAGCAGCGGAAACACTCGCGTGCTTCCATTGCTTTTCAGCTTGTGAAAGCGCACCTCGTTTGTCAAGTGTCGTGTCGCAAACCAGTAAAATCGGTCGCTATGACGACCAGTGAAATTCATCATTCTGTCGGTGGACTTATCCCATGCTGTCGTCGCAAGAATCTGTTCCTTCACTTCGTTATAAAATTGTGTTCCCTTGATCGGATAGGCGACTGTCGTCAGGTATGTGTCAGGTCTCGTCTGTTTGAGGTGTTCGATTGTTGCATCGATGTCCGCAATCTCCTCGCCGGGATATCCCAGCATAATAAACAGCCCTGCTTCGATGCCGTGGTGTTGGGCAAGCCGGGTGATTGTTTGGATTTGTTCGACTTTCACGCGTCGCTGCATCGCATCCAGTATCCGCTGCGATCCACTCTCTGAGCCATACCAGATCCGATATGCACCCAGCTCGGCCATCTTCGCGAGAATATCCTCATTCAGGCGGTCAGCCCGCGAGATGCACTCGAACGGAATCTTCAGTCCGCGTTGCTTCATCTCAGAGTGAAAATCATAGAACCATCGATGATTTATCGTGAACACATCATCTGCAAACCAGAGCTGATCGGGGTGGTATGCGGCAATAAGCTTTTCGATTTCGTCAACGACACGCCGTGGTGATCGCCGTCGGTGAGTATCGCCGAACACCGAACGACTGCACCATGTGCATGTGAACGGGCATCCGCGCGAACAGATAAGGGACACCGATCCGCGACCGTGATGCGTTCTCCACGTGTCAACATACTGCTGAAGGTTGATCGATCCTCTGTCAGGGTCGGGGAGAGAATCCAGGTCGTCGATCAGGGATCGCTCGGGAGTTCGAACGATCGTTCCGTCGGATTCGCGGTACGCAATTCCCAAAATGTGCTGCATGCCTGTGGGAGGGGAGGTACGCACGTGGAGAAGAACTTCTTCGAGTGTCCGTTCACCTTCCCCGATCACAATGATGTCAGCTCCGTAGGCGAGAAATTCTTCGGCATAGAAAGGCACTTCAGGACCACCAAGAATTACAAGGCAGCCCCGACTTTTGCAAAATTGAATCATCTCCAGGGCGTTCAACTTCGTCATCAGGTTCACGTAAATGCCCACGACCGATGGCGTTTGTTTTTCGATGCATGAGCGGAACATCTCTTTGGATTGAAATGTGGAATCGAACAGCTCCACCTGAAAATCTTTGGACTTGAGGTACGAGGAGAGATAGAGTATTCCCAACGGAGGATATGGCTTCATGATCCGCCGCTCAGCTTCATCTTCGTGAAGGAAATACCCGTGTGTGAGAAGAATGTCCACAGCCTTGAAGAGTTAATGACAAAATGAACAGACTGTTGCATGACGCCGCGGATAAAGAACTCGACGCGAAGAATACTGTGCCGCCGTAGCTTCAACACACGAGTGCTTGCTCGACTTGCATCACTCGGCGATGTGAAAGACGATTTTCACAAACGCCCAGCTCCGCTGATTCCCCAATTTCCCTTTGCCGGGGGTGAAGCGCGATCTGCAGGCGGCATCGATCGCGGCATTATCGAACACTGTTTCTTCAGGAAACTCCCGCGCAATAATCACGGGCTTTATGTCTTTGGCAACAAATCCCATCTCGTCAACAACAAGTGCCAGCCCGACCCAGCCTTCAATGCCGAGCGCCAACGCTTCTTCCGGATACTGTGGCTCGCCAACTTCAAGCGCAACCGCCGGCTCGAAATCGTCGAGCTGAAAATCCAATGGGATGGACACCCATGCGTTCACCGCGTTGCCGCTGCTGTCGAGTGCAGGAGAAAACTCAATGTTCATTGCGAACGTCCGCGCTTCTTCATCGAAGATGAATGCAAACTCTGGCTCGCGTTTCGTGATCTGAGTCTTTATCGGTTTCCCGTTTCGTCCTACGAGAACACGAATCTGTACCTTGCCCTCGACGTGAGCAACTCCCGCGATCCCCGGCAACATCAGCATGGGACGCGTGAGGATAACGGGAGCTTTTGCCAATGTCGAGGTCTCAGCCAACACAACCTGGGTCGAATCGGCTGTGGCGCCGAGTGCCGTCCCCGAAAAAGAAAGAGCGGTGCAAAGGATTGCGACAACAGCGAGTCTGGTTGGTGTCTTGGAATATCCTGGATTCATGAGATGTGCACTTGTTGTGAGAGTCGCGCGAGTTGTGAATGCAATGCTGGTAGTGTGACAGAATGGTATACCCCGGCGGCGAGCCTTCGCAGATCGTGCATGCGCGCTTGCCGCGGATGACTGAATCGGGATTTGGCAATGTCGATACTCTGCCAGACCCTGAACTGTTTGTGCGTTACCCGGTGCAATGTTCGATAGAAGTCGGCAGAAAAAGTTCCTTGATACATCAGATCAAGGTCCGCACTCTCGACCCAGTTCTGCTTCGCGCCGAGTTCTGATTTCACACGCTCATAAAACTTTGTGCCGGGCAGCGGATATGACACCGAGACTCCGATCTCATCGGGCATGCACTCCTTCAACATACGCAACGTCAGGTCAATATCATCGCGCGTTTCTCCCGGATATCCATACTGCAGGAAGAACCCCAACCGGATGCCAGCTTCCTTCAGACGCCGTGACGCCGTGTAAATCTGTTCAACGGTGGTTCCTTTGTCCATCGCATCAAGAATCTTTTGCGATCCCGACTCGGCACCAACCCAAACAGTAGCACAGCCGGCCTTGCGCAAAGCGTCAATCGTTCTTCCCTTCAAGAGAAGATCGACCCGCGCCAGGCATTTGAAAGGAATGGCAACGTTACGTTCGCTGAGTGTTTCTGCGAACTCCTCAACCCATCCAGGTTTCAATCCAAAAATATCGTCACAAAACCACACATGATCCGGATCGATGATTCGCTTGATCCATGCCATCTCGTCAGCCACATTTGCAGGAGTTCGGGAATTGTACACTTGTCCGTAGACCGGCTTTGCGCACCAGTTGCAGTGAAATGGAAAACCA
>CAYJNF010000178.1:0-2969 GCA_964370915.1 uncultured Chitinophagales bacterium | reverse complement strand
GTAACCGTGCCGCTGCTTCCAGATGTCTCTGTATTTCGCCACATCAACAAGATCCCAGGCAGGGAAGGGAAGAACATCCAGGTTTGTCCGGACCCGTCTCGGTTCATTCCGGCGGATCGAGCCACCCACCTTGTACGCAAGTCCGTTGATCTCCGCGCGATCAGATTTCCCCTGCAACAAAAAGTCGAGGGTTTCCACAAGCGTCTCTTCGCCTTCTCCACATATCACGTAGTCGGCGCCGTGCGAAAAATATTTCTCCAGATGGTCGGTGGAATCCGAGCCGTGCACAATCACATAACACCCGTGTCGCTTCGCAATCTCTGTCATCTGAAATGCGGCTTCGCGCATCCTGCTCAAGCACATCTTCGTCAAGTAATTGAAGTCATCATCGTAAATGACAAAGACGCGCGGGCGTTGGCGTTCAAGGTAAGGGAGGATATGATCTTCGTTTTGCGCAAGCATGCTATCGGCGAGCGCGACAGAGTATCCGCGGTAACGCACGTAACTCGCGGCATACAGAGTGCCAAGCGGAGGATACGGCATCATCGCCTTGAATTCTTTGGAATCGAAACGCAAGAAGTATGAATGTGAAAACAGAATGTCCATGCGTTCTCAGCTGCGCCTGCCGTAATGATTGCGTCGTCGTGAACCGCGACGGTGTCTGTCCTCTTCAACAAGCAGGACAATCCCCGGTCTTGTCAGCACCAGCTGGTTTCCGGGCATCGGTGTGCTCACAAGCAGGAAGCCTGCAAGCACGAACATGCAAGCCAGCGATCTCAATCTTCGACTCCGAATTCCCTCAGACGCCGCTCGTACAACGCCAGAATCTCGTCCTCAAAATTGCCCACATACGCGCGCGATTCTGTCGGGGTACAGCGGAATATCTTCTCGCGGGTTCGCTCATCAAAATGCGGATACCGGGCAGCCCAAATCTCAGACATACTTTTCATAAGATACCTGTCAAGCCGGGTCGCATCGAACACCTGAAAGGGCAACTCGAGAAACCACTGGAGCAGACTCTTCCGTTCGCTCACACGGGGAAGAGTGAAATTGCTTATATCAAAGTTGGGAAAATAATCCTTGATCCACCGATTCGCGTCAAGGTACTGCAGAAATGCCTGCATGTTGAACAAGGGCTTCAGCGTGGCAATCTCAACAGCAGTGTAGATGCTGCGGTCTTCCAACTCAAGCCGGGCAGTGCTCACAAATGAGTTCAGACAAAAGTACTTCTTCTTGTTGAAGAGAAACAGCTTCTTAAATCCGATCAGAAGCGTGCGTGCAATCCACAGTCGGTTGGGTTCCGTGAGGATGAAGAAATCCACGTCGCTCCCTTTCTGCGTGACGTTTTTTGAGAGTTCACCAGAGACGAACACTGCCCGCACAAAGGGAAATCGCTTGATGAGGTGCATCGAGACGCGCGCCCAGAACCACATTCCGTCAGCGTGCTTCTCACGCCGTCGCCGTTCATCTACAATGTCGGGAGTACGGTTTCCAACAAAGTAATATCCGTCCTTCCCGAGAAGGACATCTCCCAACGTCAGCGTTGCAAGCTCTTGCCGGAACTGGTCGAGCGTTATCGAACCGACTGGCAAAAATGTATACAGCTCTTTGCTGTCAAGAGGATACGACCAGATATCAAAATACAAGAGTGTTCTGAGTATGTCGTTCTTCAGGGGCATAGCGAACACCACTTCCTCGATTCGAAGTGCAATATCATAAGATTGTAACAGTTTTGCAAGGAAGTTTGTTGTGGATGGAAAACGATTTCGCTATATTTTTTTTGCAATCCACAATGAGGCTTCCGTGCTACAAAGACTCTTCGCAACAATCCGTCAACTTCGGGAAGACCAGAGATTCATCGATCTCATGACGACGATCCGTGACCGTCTGTTGAAGCTCCGGCAGTTTCTCATTCACGTTGTCAAGAGCCGTCGCTTTCAGTACAGTGTGGGCATTCTTGTCGTGTTCTTTCTTTTGCTGAATTATGCGGTGATGCCATGGTACGTATACCATGGAGGAACTCTTGCTGTGCCTGAGGTGACGGGCCGCCAGTTTGAGGATGCGCATGCCACGCTGACCGCGGCAGGCCTGGTCGGAATCCCCGGTGATACCGTTCTCGATAACACAATAGCAATCGGATCGGTCGTGACCCAAAACCCCAAACCCAACTCGATAGTCAAGTACGGGAGGCATGTATACTTGACCATTTGCGGTGGCGAGGTGCAGGTCAACGTTCCCATGTTGCGGGGACGCTCGTTGCGCGATGCCAGGTTCGCAATCGAAAGAAATGGCTTGCTGCTCGGCGAAGTGCAATATGCCGCCTCAGATTCTAGTCCGGTAAACACAATTATTTCCCAAACAGTTGCACCGATGCAGAAGGTGAAGAAGGGAACTGTTGTCGGGTTGACCGTCAGTACAGGACGTGAGGCAACGAGTATTGAAGTTCCGGACCTCACGGGGAAATCACTCGCCGATGCCCACAAGGTGCTGACGCGTCTTGGATTGACTGTTGGCAAGGTCACCGAGCAGGTGAACAATGAACTGCTGCCCAACACCGTCGTCGATCAGTTCCCAAAACCCGGGAGCGCAGCCGAACGCGGCAAAGGCATTGATCTTTTTGTTGTGAAAGTGGGAAAAGTACAAGACGAACACTAACCGCAGGCTTCAATGGTAAAAATTGCCCCCTCGATCCTCGCAGCCGATTTCTCCGATCTTAAAACACAAATCAAGGCAGTTGAAATTGCTGGCGCTGATTGGATTCATCTGGATATCATGGATGGCCACTTCGTCCCCAATATCACGTTCGGTCCACCGGTCATCAGATCACTGCGCAAGCACACGAAGCTTCCGTTTGATACACATCTGATGATCACGAATCCGGACTCGTTCATCGAGAACTTTCACGAGGCTGGGGTCGACCATCTCACGGTTCACTATGAGGCGTGCACACACCTACACAGAACGGTTTC
>CAYJNF010000177.1:0-7554 GCA_964370915.1 uncultured Chitinophagales bacterium | reverse complement strand
ATGTACTCGGCGACAGAATTCGCATTGCTTCCGGGGCAGCTTGCAAACCCGATGTTGTTCTGCGCAAGATAGTCGAGATCAATGTGGTCGGTGCCGATTGTCGCCGTGCCGACGAAGCGTACCGCGGTGCCCGAGAGGAATGACGAATCGATTCTCGTCTCCGAACGGACCAACACCGCGCCGGCATCCTTCACGCTTTCGCGATTCATCAGTTTTGTCGGAATTACGCGAACGTCACCGAATTCTCTGAAGGCGGTTTCTGCATGTGGAATCTTGGAATCGGCAACGAGTATCATACGTAGAAAGGACTCGAGTGGATCAATTTTGTGGCTTAAAGTATTTAACCTCACCGAGATTAGCAAGCGGCATTGTGACTTGAGTAACTTGAGTCTCTTGCAGGACTACATCGAAATTATTATACTACAGCGAGTTCATTGACATATTCAGACGGAGGGGTGAAGACCATGCCACAAACCATCAAGACGATCACCGTCGAGCAATTGAAAACTCTGATCGACACAAAAGCAGACTTTCAGTTGATTGATGTTCGCGAGCAGGATGAAAAAAAGTTTGCTGATATCGGCGGCGAGCTGATTCCGATGGGTGTCGCAGTTCTTCAGGCCGGCAAGATCAGTAAGGATAAGCAAGTGATCGTCTACTGCAGGAGCGGCAACAGAAGCGGGCGCATCATCGCGGAACTCCAACAGCGCCACGGATTTTCAAATCTCTACAACCTTAGCGGCGGGATTCTTGCCTGGTCTGACAAAATCGATCCGTCTATCAAGAAATACTGATCCTGTTGCGCCACACTGCCCGCTTTAGAAATCGAAGTTGAATCCGAGTGTCGCGTACAAGTAGTACCACTGTTCCCACGGACGCGGCGTGCGGAAGAGGGGTGCGGCATACTTCACTTCGGCATACACGTACCTTGGAACGATCTCAGCCCACGCGCCGAGACTCAGGAGGCGCGAGTACTGTGCATTCAGCTTGAACCAATCCGCTCCGAGATTCCGATATTCCGCGCTGATGAGCGGCGTGATGAAGGTCTCCGCCTCGCCGTACCGATAGATCTCATCGCCGACATACCTATTCAACGTTACCCGATGATACGTCACTCCTGTCCGCATGCCAAGGATCTTCTCGTCGTCAAATTGGTAGTTGAACCCATAATAGGCTTGAAGAATTGTGGTGATGGAGTAGAGATTATTCAGATCAAACGTCAGGTACTCCGGCCTTCGACGGTCAAGACTCCCAACGGCAAACGAGCCGCCTATCGATCCATAAGTGAATCGTGCCGAATTGATTTTCACCGCATCCCACTCAAACTCAAAACTCCCCGTAACACCGCTGCTTCCATTGAGCAAGCGAGGCTTCAGCGATAACGGCCGCTCGGCCGGATTCGTTTCGAACACACCGCCATGCATCGGCAGGTAGCCTCCGAGCTGAATCGATTTGTATCCCGCCATGACGAGTATCTGGCCCGATGACCAGAATGGATAGCCCAGCTCGTCGTTGCCCACCTTTCCGACAATTCGCCAGTCGTTGCCAAACTTCATTGTCCCGCCGAAGAGCGAAATATTCAGCGATACCCAGTTGGGATTCTCCGTCATTCCCCGTCTGCGAAGTTGCGCATCGTTCTTGTAGCCAAACGGAGTTTCGTTCGCAAGAACGTACTTCTGTTCGAGAAGGGTCTTGTGCAATTCAGGATCAAGCGACTTGGACGCAAACAGCCGGCCATACGATGTTGACCCAATCCGGATGTCTGCGATGCTCTTCATGTTGGGCGTTGCGATGATGACAATCTGGTCATCTTCTGAAAAATGTTTCCCGCGGTTGCGGAAGGCGTTGTAGATGCTCAGCTTCATGTTCTTATCCAGCACGCTCCACACCGGGAAATACGACGCGTATGTCGTGTCGCCGCTGTTCAGCAGAAGCAGAATGCGTTCGAGCGATTGCAGTTCTTCCCTTTCCGATTGCAGGCCGGAACGAAGCTGCTCAATCTGTGCAAATGAATCATTGATTCCACCGAAGTAGAATGCGACGCACAGAATCGTTACAAGAAAAGTCTTTGTCATGAGCCGGTCTCCTACAAACTCAACGTGTATGGAATCATGATGGCAACGAAGTGCGAAGGCTCCCACGCCGATCGTGATCGCAGCAGCGGCAGTGCACCCTTCAGTTCCACGCGCAGAGTGTTGTTGATAATTTCGAGCCAGAGTGTCGCGAGCCCCCACTCCTTGTAGTACTGCAGACTCGCACCAAACCGGTTGGAGAACTGCTGGTTCATAAACTCGACCTTGAGATACGGACTCCAGAAGAAGCGCGTTTGATCAATCGGGGTGATCTCTGCAGGCTTTTCCGTCCCATTTTCCACGAGAGCATCATGCGCTACCGAGTGCATACCCGCGCCGAACTTCACGCGCATCAGATTTGCTTTGTTGTTGATGCTCAGCGTGTACGAATACCACAACTGAGCGAACGTACGAATCGAGTAGATGTTGTCCGGATCGGCAAATGTGCCGTCCGTGTCGCTCCGGCGATTGGAGAACGAAAACGCGCCGCCGACAAATGCAAAATCGAATTCACCGGTTACCCCATATGTTCCGTCCAATCGTCGTGGTCTCACACGCGCTCCGAGAAACGTAGTTCCCCCTGTCCCACCGGCAAAGGGAATCTGCACGCCCAGCTTGATTCTTTTGTAGAGCGCCATCACGGCAAGATTGCCGCTGGTCCACATGGGGTAACCGAGTTCGTCATTACCGAGTTTGACTTCCGCTCCCCAATCGTTGCCGAATCGAATGGAGGCGTTATCAAACAGACGAACATTCAGCACTGTTGGTTCTGTACGTTGATCCAAACTCAGATTGTATCTGCTAAAGTTGCCGATGATGCTGTCGCTTTCCGTGACAAGCATCGGCGGAAGAAGATTGTCGATTTTGAAGCCGCGGTCAACAAGCTCACGATCCTGCCCGAACTGACCGCTCGCAATCAGTCGTTGCTTCAGTCGCAGGGGGATATTCTCTTCGTTCGTCAGAACTTCACGCAGGCGTTTCCCCTGCAGCTCATTCTCGCCGAAATACACTGCCACAAGATCGCTGTGCGGGGGAGGCGTTGCAATTACCTGAATATCAGATTTCTCGAGAATCATGTTCGAGTCACGGGTTACGCGAAACACTGCGTCGCGAAGGACATCCTGAAATTCAAAATCGTTGATGCGCCACGATCGCAGGCCGGAGAAATTGTACGAATAACGATCGATGCCATCGAGCAGCGCATAGATCTGCTCCATACGCTCACGCACCACGAGGAGCGAATCCTGCAGTCTGGTCGTGATGAGTTTCTCCGTCAGTAGTGCGCTGGCACTCATGGTGTAGCGAGCCGTATCTCTTCCGATATCGGCGCGGGTGGTGTTGCTGACCAACTGGCCGAACGCCGCACTCGCGATAATCCCAAGAATTGCAGCAGCAAAGAATATTCTGACTAGTTGTCGCATCGTTTCCTCTCGTTTCAATTCCCTAAACCCATGCACGTGTCATCCATCCCTTCGAACAATTCAACCACTGAATTCGCATCGCTTCAACATTCCATCGAGAATCTCCGGCCAAACCGCACGAACACATCAATACAGTATTGGGAATGTTCTATCCAGCGGCGTCGATGCGCCGCCAATGCCGTGAATCGATGTCCGCACGACAAGCGCGGGTGGACGCATGGCCGTGACATTCTTAATCGTGAACGTGAATGATTTTCCATGTCGGGCGCTGAGAACGGAATTCAGACCCGCCGGTTGCACCAACACACAGTTCATGTTCACATCCTTGCCGCCGATATCTTCGGCGGAGAAGCTGATGACGTAGTCGTCACCCTCAAGCCGTGCGCTGCTCCATTTGATTTGTGGTGGCGGCGGCGTCTTCACCGGTATTTCCGTTCTCAACATCTCATGTCCCGCATCCGACGTTGCAACGAACGTGAGCGATGACCATGAACGTTCAGGCAGAATGACGACGGGATATTGTTCCGATGAGACGGTCTGCACCGGCATTGTGCCGTTCGCGAACACGCTGATCGCATAGTCATTCACATCGAGTTCGCCAACTCTACTCTGGAACGCATATGGAATTCCCCAGTACGCAGCTTTCTGAGGCGCCGGATTCCATGATGGTGGTTCCACACTCACCGTGAAGGCCAGCGACGCTGCATCAAGTTCGGCTGAAAGGTTGCGCCCGGCATTTCCATTCAATGCAACCTGCACTTTTCCCGGCATGGGTTTATCCCAAATCAGTTGCATGCTGTTTTCGTCCGTCGCACCGCGGCGGAAACCAGCCGGCAATCCCGCCAGAAACACTTTGCGTGGATCTGCATTCACGAAAACAGTTTTGATGTACGGAACTCCCGAAATCCAATGCTCAAATTTCTTGTCAACTCCCATCGAAAATTTTCCGCCCGGAATCTCACTCTTCGCCGCGGAAACAAGAATCGCAAACGATGCTGTGTCCGATCCTGTTCTGACGCGCTGACCGCCAGCTTCTTTGGGCAACTGCCGGGTGATGTCTGCCCAGACTTTGAACCGATACTCTCCTGCTTTCTTGAACGTGCCGAAGAACCTCGCGTTGCCCGAACGCCTGTCAATCAACGGCTCCTCAGACAATGTGATTGTGTTGTTGGATGAGTTCGCGTCGATGAGGTGATATTGAATCGAGTTCCTTTCGGATTGAGACTTGAGATTCGAGACAAGGACTTCAACCGTATCGCTTTCGGCCAGCAGAAATTCAGACACAGAGGGGGCGGAGATCTTCAGCGGCTTTTCATAGTCCCGGATGAGATTGTCCAGCACGTAGTCGCGCTCGGTAATGATCGCCAGCAGGTTGACGATTCCGATCAGGTAGAGGACGAAGTAGAATGAGACTTTCGGCTTCACGGCACACTCCCTTACGAAAGCGTTGGTGAATTCTCTGGAAGCGCACGACGACGCACAAGATGGGCGCTCTTCAAGAAATCGACATTGGTTTCAATCCGTTTGAGAATGCTGTCGTTCGCCGTATGGCTTTCGTCCAATCGTTTGGCAATGATATCAAGAACCATGCGCTGCGCTTCGGCAACGTCGTTGTACTTGTTGCCAATCTGCTCGATGATGCGTCGTTCTGATTCAATCAACACTTCGATCTTTTTGCCCAGCGATTCGATGATCAGCCGCTCGGCCTCCACCAGCTTCTCAACATCCGAAGCAGACGTGACGAGCGTGGAACCCGCCGACTTTGACACGGTGATTGCCTCGGAATTGAATCGGGGAGTCTTAAGAAAGAGAAGTGCCAGTGCCATGAGCATTGCAAACTCGGCAACAAGCCCCGCAATAACAATGTTCACCGAAATCCTGCCCGTGTTCTCTTCCAACAACCAAATCGGGACAAAGTTGATCTGGCTGAGATCGCCCAGACAACGCAGACCCACAATCACCACAAGAAACGCGGCGCCTGCGTACACCAGCGATTGAATCACATTGGAATATCTCTGCATTGTCTTCCCTACCGAGGTTGTGTAAATAGAATTGCTTTTCGACGATTAGGCTTATGTCAATTCACATGCCACGAATCACTCTTCCCGTGAGGAAGAAACGTGAAAAAAAGCTGGCAATTAGAAGAGTATTTTGCCGAGCAGAACCGCAATGGTGAGGAATATTGGCCAGCGGAGGAATAGTTGGCAGTAATCGACCAGCGGCTTTCCTAGGTATGATATAACGATTTGTCGTCCACCACTTCATCGATCCCACACGCTCGTGATTGTACCACTGCAAAATCATAGGCGCGTAAAAACACCCGACGCCTGTTTGATGGCTACAGACCGAAAGATGAATTGCCATGATGAATCACAATTGTAGTAGTGCCACCTTCGCATCAACTCAACGTGGTCCTTTTGTCCAATTGTCCAAGCCGCGAATCGGCCCGTCGCACGGCGCAAGAGATCGAACCCAGAATGTCTCACAAAGTCCACGCTGCACATTTGTCTCACTCCATTCCCACATCGACCCACCCCGCTGTGGAGCTTGAGTTCCATGTTGCACTTGGGCAACATCAACATTGGCGAAAACCATCGTGGTTCCGCAGATCCAACGCGACCGCTTCATGGTATGCACTTTGCGTTCTGGCAAATGTCGCGAAACATATTGTCCGGACGTGCCCGGCAAGAAAATACGCGACGTCAAATCCATCATACCAGCATCATATTAAGGAGGAGAGTCATGAAGAGATTCGGTCGGTTGCTATTACTTGCCATTGTCGTCACGATTGGAGTGAGTCTCTCTGCGCGAGCAGACGATGACGTTATCATCACGTCGCAACCCGTGACTGTGGCACAGGTCGGTGAGTTGTACGAGTATGATGTGGATGCCACGTTACAAAACGGCGGCGGGGTTATCACATACGAGTTGCGCCAGTCGCCATCAGGCATGGTTATAGATCCAATGTCTGGATTGATTCACTGGACACCTTCGATGACGGGGACCTTTCGCGTCAAAATCAGAGCAGAGGCGGATGGAGACTCTCCGAATCATGGCGGCCATGCCGATCAGGAATACACGCTTTACGTTCTCAACGGCGCTCCTGCTGCATTGCGCGGGCTTGTTCGCACACACACCGGCGTTGGCGTGCCCAATGTGCGTTTGCGTTTGTTTGAGATTTCTTCAGAACATTTTCTCTTCAGTACATACGCCGACTCCAGCGGGCGGTACAGCTTTGCTTCCGTAAATCCCGGCACGTACGTGATGCGCGCGCGGCCGAGCGGCAATGAGTTCGCCGACCAATGGTATGACAGGGCACGGCGTATTCAGGATGCGACGCCTATCGTCATCCCTGAGAGCACGACTGTTGAAATCAACGTTACACTCGTGCCTCGCGACTCGCTGAATGATCGCTTCACTCTCTCCGGGACTGTGAGCGACTCATCCGGCGCAGCGCTCCGCCAGGCAAAGGTGTTCATCTTCCGCGCCCGCCAGCACGATGATCACGACCCTTCGGGTTTCAACTTTGAAGGACTTGACGACCACGACCGTGATCAACGTCTTGAAGCCGTCGTCGTTACGGACAGTTTTGGGAGGTATCAGGCGCGACTTCGCTCACGAACATACATCCTGATGGCATTCAAGGATGGTTTCAACCGCCAGTTCTGGGATCATAAGACCAGCCCTCTCAATGCGGATCGCCTTCGATTGATTCGTGATACGACAGACCTCGACTTCAATCTGACGCCGAAGGAGATTGCTATCGGCGCACTTATTGGTAGCGTAACGATTGCCGGAACGTCATCACCTGTTCTTTCGCATGTCGTGGGGTTCCACAGGTCCACGGCGACAGGCAGGTTCACCGGATTCACGCGGCACGCGCTGACCGATTCACTCGGACGATATTCACTGAACGAACTTCGGAGCGGTTTCTACATCGTGATGGCTATTCCGCATGAAGATTTCCTGCCGACATTCTATGATACTTCCGGCGGCACATTGCGTCTTGCCAATGCATTCCCGGTTCCCGTTGCCAATACAACAGTGAACAACATCAACAT
>CAYJNF010000176.1:0-7570 GCA_964370915.1 uncultured Chitinophagales bacterium | reverse complement strand
GCCATGAACTGTACAAATCTGTCCTCGCCGGAAAATCTCGAGGTGTGTTTAACGGAAAGATCTTTGTCCGCAAGGACGCCCAGAAGACTGACGCAAAGCAGACGAATAAGACTCTGCTCCTGTCCGACGATGCGACAATCGACACGAAGCCCCAGCTTGAGATTTTTGCTGACGATGTGAAATGCACACATGGCGCCACGGTAGGGAATCTCGATGACGAGCAAATGTTCTATCTCCGGTCACGCGGCATTGGCCATGATGAGGCGAAAGACATTCTCACATTCGCGTTCGCCATTGATGTTATCAATCGCATTCATGTTGATTCACTTCGCGATCAACTTGAGAAAATGATTCACGAACGCCTGCAAACAGGGCGTCAACTGGAACTCTGACAATGGAAATCACCGCAACATATATTGCCGATAACGCAAAGGCTCCGGTTACCGTGGAGAGTTGTCGTTTTCACTTTCCGCTGTTGCGACGCCAGGTGAACGGCAAGCCGTTGGTCTATTTTGACAACGCAGCAACAAGCCAGAAACCTCAGGTCGTGATTGATGCGATCATGAAGTACTACCACGAGGAAAATTCCAACATCCATCGCGGCGTTCATTACCTGAGCACAAAGGCAACCGAAGCGTATGAAGTAGCCCGCACAAAGGTGCAGAACTTCATCAACGCGAAGTCCATGCAGGAAGTGATCTACGTGCGGGGCACCACCGAAGCGATCAACCTGATTGCCGCCACATACGGTCGCGTGCACGTCAACGAAGGGGACGAGGTCATCATCTCGGCGATGGAACAACAATCCAACATTGTGCCATGGCAAATCCTGTGTGAAGAAAAGAAGGCTCGCTTGCGCGTGATTCCAATTAACGATGCGGGCGAACTCTTGCTCGACGAATATGAACGCCTGTTCAGCGACCGGACAAAGATTGTCGCCATCACGCATATTTCAAATGCGCTTGGCACGATCAATCCGGTGAAACGAATTGTCGAGATGGCTCACCGGCGTAATGTTCCGGTTCTTGTCGATGGAGCGCAAGCGGTGCCACACATGAAAGTTGACATGCAGGAGTTGGATTGCGACTTCTACGCGTTCTCATCGCACAAGATGTTCGGCCCGACGGGTGTAGGAGTGTTGTATGGCAAGAAGGATTTGCTGGAGACGATGCCGCCGTATCAGGGTGGCGGCGACATGATCAAGTCGGTTACATTCGAAAAGACCATCTACAATGACTTGCCGTACCGATTCGAGGCAGGCACACCGAACATCGAAGGCGGTATCGGACTCGGGGCGGCGATCGATTACATGAATGGAATGGACTTGAACGCTGTCGGCGCGTATGAACGTGAATTGCTCGACTATGCAACCGGGAAGCTGCTCGAGATACCGGGGTTGAGAATTATTGGAACCGCGAGGGAGAAAGCGAGTGTTATCTCTTTTGTGCTGGAGGGAATTCACCCGCACGATATCGGGACGATTCTCGATTATGAGGGTGTGGCAATCCGCACGGGACACCATTGTGCACAGCCCGTCATGAAGCGGTTCGGCATTCCGGCGACAGCCCGCGCATCGTTCGCATTCTACAACACCAAGGAAGAGGTGGATGTGTTGGTGAAGGCCATTCACAAAGTGAAAGAGGTGCTCGGCTAATGTCCATGCTGAGAGAATTGTATCAGGAAGTTATTCTTGATCATAATAAAAATCCCCGGAACTTCCGGAAAATGGACGATGCGACCAAGCATGTTGAGGGATACAATCCGCTATGTGGCGATCACTATACAATTTTTCTGAAGATGGATGGTGACGTGATTAGGGATGTGAGTTTCGAAGGGGCGGGGTGTGCCATCTCAAAGTCATCTGCGTCTGTGATGACATCAGTGTTGAAAGGGAAGACAAAAGCCGAAGCGGAATCATACTTTGAGGATTTTCACAAGCTTGTGAAGGGCGAACTGGATGCGGAACAGAATATTGATCGTCTCGGACGATTGGCAGCCTTTGCGGGTGTGAGCGAGTTTCCGGCGCGCGTCAAGTGTGCAAGCCTTGCATGGCATACGTTGCATGCTGCGCTGCAAGAAGGAAAGACTTCCGTGTCAACGGAGTAGGTGAAAAGGACGGAGCGCGACTTAGCTATGATGGAGATTGGATCGATGGAGTCCACACAACATACGAATCAGGAAGAGCAGCAGGCGAATTCGACACAGGCGTCTGAACTGCGCCAGCTCAGCACCATTGAACAAAGCATCATTCACAACAATGCTATTGAGGCGTTGAAGACCTGCTACGACCCGGAGATTCCTGTGAACATCTACGAGATGGGGCTGATCTACGACGTAAAGGTTGCCGCCGACGGTGGTGTGCTTGTGCTGATGACATTGACATCACCGCATTGTCCGGCGGCGCAGTCGCTGCCCCGTGAAGTTGAAGCGAAGATCAAAAATGTTCCCAACGTCACGCAGGTTGCCGTCAAAGTTGTCTGGGATCCGCAGTGGACACCCAACATGATGACAGAAGCGGCGAGATTGGAATTGGGATTTATGTAGTTTTGGTCTCGATGAAAGTCCGGTGAGGAACAGCTTTTCCCGTGAAAGATTCGGGGCAACAAACAACAAGGAGAGTATATGGAGTCAGTGATCGCAAACGTGCAACAGAAACATGAGTTGAACGAAGAAATTACTCTGACCGAGAAAGCGGCGCACCAAGTTCGTAAGCTGAAGGCGGAGAACAATATTCCCGAACACCATGGCCTGCGGCTGGGAGTGAAGGGGGGCGGCTGTTCGGGCATGACGTATGTTCTCGCTGTTGATGAAAAGCCAAAAGAGAACGATAAGCTCATGGATCAGTTTGGCATTCAAATGTTCATCGATCCGAAGAGCCTGTTTTTTCTGTCCGGTACTGTTCTTGATTTTAGTGACGGGCTGAACGGAAAGGGATTTGTGTTCAACAATCCGCAGGCGGCAAAAACCTGTGGCTGCGGACAATCATTTGGTGTTTGATGTTCTTGAAATGTCCGTACACGGCGAATAGCCTGCACAGACACATCTTCTACTCAACCTAGATTACCAGTCCTATTCGGGAGCTCCTGATGAAGAGAAGAAAGTTTGTCAAAACTGTCGCGGCATCCAGTGCTTTCGTTGTCGCGGCACCATTCCTAAGATCTGAACCACATATTCAATCCCTCTCACAAACAAAGGAGAAACGCAACATGGCGTACGAATGGAAATTCAATCCCCGTCCATATAGTGATGAAGAAGCAAAGAAGCTTCTTGCCCCCGTAGTCGATGCTGAAACAACTGACTGGCACTACAACACGCATCACAAAGGGTATGTCACGGCGTTGAATACAATTGAGAAAGCGTTGGAGACTGCCGACCGCTCAGCCGCAAATGGCAACTATAGCGTTGTCGGTGAACTGAAGCGGCGCACAACATGGAATCATGCCGGCACGGTTTTGCACGACGTGTATTGGGAAGTGATGGGCGGCGATGGTGATGCATCGAAAGGAGCGGATGTGAAGGCGGCCATTGAGAAGGAGTTCGGCTCATTTGATGCGTGGAAGGCTGACTTCAAGGCAAGTGCAGTTTCCGCGAAGCTCAGTGGATGGGGAGTGCTCGTGTTTGACATGCTCTACTCCAAGCGCCTTCTCAATGTGACGGTCGACGAGCATCACTACGGCGCGATCTGGGGTGGCATTCCGTTGATTGCATGTGATGTGTTCGAACATGCATACTACCACAAAGACGGACCGAAGCGCGCGGCGTACATCGACAACTTCCTCGGCAATGTGCATTGGGGAAGAGTTAACGATCGCTACAAGAAGTTCGCAAAGTAGAAAATCCGGGACACGCGAATTCCCGCCCGTCATGTACATCGTACGTTGGCAGGCGGGTGTTCGCAATTTCCCCGGGTTGACGTTCTCCATGTTTTTTTTTATCATGGTGCAGAGTAGCGAACTGGAGCCGCAATGTCAGAAGTACTGTTGCCGTTATTCCCGCTTCAGGTCGTGTTGCTGCCGACTTCGATTCTTCCCCTGCACATCTTTGAAGAGCGATATAAGCAGCTCATCAACGAGTGCGAGAAAGAAGGGAAAGAGTTTGGCATCAACTTCTCGCAAAAGGACGAGATCGCCAAGGTTGGTTGTTCCGCCCTGGTCACGAAAATCGTCAAGCGGTATGACGACGGCAAGCTGGACATACTTGTGCAGGGGCAGCGTCGATATGAGCTTGGAACGCTCGTGGCAAGTTCCAGACTGTACAGTGTTGGCCGCGTGCAGTTTCTGAATCAGGATGTCGAGTCTGTTGATGTTGCCTTGGCAACCGAGACGATACAGCTCCACAATCAACTCGTTCAACTCGTCTACCGGGACAAGGCATTTGAAGTCGAGTTTGATGAGAACAATCCGTTGCTCTCATTCAAGGTAGCGCAAAAAGCGGGAATGGACCTTGCCCAACGACAGGCGTTGCTGGAGGAAGATTCTGAGAACATCCGCCTGACAGTTCTGCATCAGTATTTTGTCGAGGTTATTCCCAAGCTTGAACGCCTCAGCGAAGTCGAGAGAGTAATCAAGAGTGATGGATATATCATACATTAATTCCGGAGTACCGATGAACAAGAAAAAACGTGTTGCAAACAAGAAGCACAAGAAGGCGCAGGAGCGGGTGAAGGCGAAGAGACGGACGATGATGGCAAAAAAATCATCGTAACGCGAGAGGGTGACTGATGAGGTCACCTTTTGCTTTTGTACAAACCAGGCGACCCGACAATGGGCTTTGTCTATCGATTCGGCAGAAAAACGTACGATCTCTCTTCGCGCACCCACGTGATGGGGATTCTGAATGTTACGCCGGATTCATTCTCGGATGGCGGAAAGTACGTAGAGCCGGGGAAAGCCGTTGATCGCGCGTTGGAGATGATTGACGAGGGTGCGGATATCATCGATGTTGGCGGCGAATCAACGCGCCCCAAAAGCAATGCGTACGGAGAGGGGGCGGAGCCAATCGGGGTTGAGGAAGAACTGCGGCGTGTGTTGCCTGTGATTCACCAGCTCGCCTCCAGAACCGACATCCCGATCTCGATCGATACGTACAGGGCTGAGGTTGCCCGCAGTGCCCTCGATGAAGGCGCGACGCTTGTGAATGATATTAGCGGATTTCATTTTGATCCGCTGATGCCCGAAGTGGTCGCACGCATGGGCGCATCGGTTGTTCTCATGCATATCAAAGGTACGCCGAAGACCATGCAGCAGAATCCGACGTACGATGACCTTTTGACCGAAGTAAAAGAGTATCTTCTTGAAGGAATCGAGGCGGCACGTCAACACAACATCGAACAGATTGTGATCGACCCGGGCATCGGCTTTGGAAAGACCCGGCAACACAATCTCTTGTTGCTCAAGAGGCTTCATGATCTCGCATCGCTTGGTTATCCATTGCTTGTGGGAACCTCCAGGAAGAACTTTATTGGTGCGATTTTGGATCTCCCCATCGAAAAAAGATTAGAGGGATCTCTGGCCACTGCGGTCATCTCCACACTCCATGGCGCTCATATCGTTCGTGTCCACGACGTAAAGGAGACAGTACGCGCTGTGCGCATGGCCGACGCAATTATGAACGCCGAACCGGATTAGGTATGGAACTTTTCAAAATTGGTTTTCTGACATTCACTGTTGTCGATCTGATCGACATCCTGCTGGTGTCGGTCATCTTCTATCGACTCTACCTTCTCATGCGCGGCACCATCGCGGCGCAGATTTTTGTCGGGCTTGTGCTGATTCTGGCATTCTCGTTCGTTGCCCAGGCCGCCAATCTCAAGGCGATGAATTGGATTCTTCGCGCGCTGACGGATATTTGGGTGATCGCGTTTATCGTTCTGTTTCAACCCGAGTTGCGACGGCTTCTGGTGCTCGTAGGCAGGAACCCGGTTGTCCGGTACTTCATCAAAACGAATGTCGACGAATCGATCAATGAGGTGATTGCGGCGGTGACGGAACTTTCCAGGAAAAAACAGGGGGCGCTGATTATCTTTGTCAGGGCGACCGGAATTCGTACGCATGTCGAAACGGGAACAAAATTGGAAGCGCTGGTCAGCCGGTCGCTCATCCTTTCCATCTTCAATCCGCGATCCCCTCTTCATGACGGCGCGATCGTGATCAAAGATCGCCTGATTGAAGCCGCGCATTGCATACTCCCGCTCTCCAATACTGCCGATCATGATGGGCAGCCACTGGGCACACGGCACCGCGCAGCGCTTGGCATTTCCGAACAAGCCGACGTTGTGGTGGTGATTGTCTCCGAGGAATCGGGCATCGTGTCCATCGCAGAGGATGGTTTGTTGAAGCGGGGATACACGCCGGCGGTTCTTCGTCGCGAACTGAAGGATCGGTTGACGATGCAATCAGAGCGTTCATTCGGCTCCGTGATGAGAATGATGAAGCGATCCACTTGATGGTTTGATAACGAGGGTACCGCGTGACGAGATTTGATGATGATGTGCAGGAAATGATTGCCATCTTGAAAGACAGGGGCATATCCGATGCACGTCTGTTGAGGAGCATGGCAACGGTGAAACGGCATCTGTTCGTTCCCGAACCGTTTACGAGTCGCGCCTATGAGGACTCTGCGCTGCCCATCGGCAAAATGCAGACCATCTCACAGCCATATACCGTCGCCTTCATGACACAAGCGCTTGGCGTTCGTGAAGGGGACAGGATTCTAGAAGTGGGAACAGGCTCGGGATATCAAGCAGCCGTGCTGGCCGAAATGGGAGCAAAGGTATTCACAGTTGAGCGCCACACAGAACTTCTCAGCAGCGCGAGAAAAGTGTTGGACGCTCTGGGCTATCGCGTCGCATCCAAGGCAGGCGATGGAACAGTTGGGTGGAGTGAGTTTGCGCCGTTCAACGGTATCATCGTGACTGCTGGCGCGCCCGACGTTCCGCAGCCATTGCTCGCACAACTCGCCGATGGAGGGAAGTTGGTTATTCCTGTTGGCGATCTTGAAATGCAGAACCTGATGATCGTGACAAAGCATGGAGAACGCCATGACACGCGTGAGGTGCTTGGTTTCAAGTTCGTCCCTCTCGTCGGGAAAATGGGATGGGCAAAAGGTTGAGATGAACGGAGATTCCCGATTGACATGTTGAGTCCTGAGTTGGCAACGAAGAACCGAGAGGCGCGCCGGATCGTTGTTCTTGTTGGTCCTACCGCATCAGGCAAGACGGCAGTTTCCATTGCGTTGGCTCAACTACTCGATGGCGAAATCATTTCGGCAGACTCCCGGCAAATCTATAAGCTCCTCGACATCGGTACCGCAAAACCTTCCGCGCATCAACGCTCGATTGTGCGACACCACTTCGTCGATGAATTGTCGCCGGCGGAGGACTTCAATGCGGGGGAGTTCGGTGAACGGGGACGGGTTGTGGTTGACGAGATTCTCTCCCGAAACAACATTCCGCTTGTCGTCGGCGGTTCGGGCCTGTATGTGCAATCGCTCGTCGATGGCTTCTTTGATGGTCCGGGCGCTGACAAGGAGTTCAGGGAGATTCTTGCACGACGCGTTGAGAACGGTGAAC
>CAYJNF010000175.1:0-7618 GCA_964370915.1 uncultured Chitinophagales bacterium | reverse complement strand
GCAAACTCAGGCAGTGCTTCGTCGAATGTTTTCTGGATCAGCGTGCAATCGACCATGGCGTAGTGCGAGCGCATTATTCGCTTAACTTCTTCCAGTATGGCTCCATCGTAGAACCCGTTATGTTTATCGCCCTGCCAAGTATCGATAGCACAGACACGGGTGTCCAAGCCGGCGTCTTTTACCGCTTGGCAAAACGAGAAGAGCGACGTTCCCTTATAGGTCCCGAGCTCAACGATTAGCTTCGGCTTGGTAATCCTGACAAGATCGTAACCGAACCATTTGTGGCCTGCCCACGGGTATGCACTATCGTCGAACATCGTTTCATACTCAAAGATCGGGCTTCGATCCAAGTTTGATATTGTGACTGAATCTGTAACGTGCAAACTTGCTGCAGAATTTGGAATTCCATTTGAGACAACAACATCTTGCTCACTCCGTTCACGCCACGGCAAAAGGATGATTCCTTCCTCATTCGTCAAATGGTTGTAGTACCCTCGTGCAGCGTTTTCAGGATCTTGATGCTCATAGAACTGCCGTTTCTGTTCCCGCTGTGATTTGCCAAAGTAGCCGTAATGCTTCACATTGACATCAATGAAGCGCACGGCAGCGGATAAGTTGGCAGGCACACTGCCGCAATGAAAATTACCTCCATGCGTCGTCGAACGAAATGTGAGCGATTGAGGGTCAACTCCCGCATTAGTAACTTTGAACATTCTGGGATGACGCAGATCCTTGTAAATGCCATCAGCTCGGAACCGATCGTGGGAATCCCACATGTAAAGAAAGTTGAATCCAAACACACCCACCTCGGGCGAACAGGCCGCGATTTCTCTTTGGATAATGAGTGGAGCGGCGTCTTCCAGTACCTCATCTCCGTCAAGAGCCAGAATCCAGTTTGGCGATTCATCCAATGCCATCTGGAGTAAAGCATTCTTGTCGCGTACTTCATCTATCATGGGTTCATTCTGCGTCTCAAAGCGAAGGACCTTAGGGTGTTGTCGGCAGATCTCGGGAGTTTTGTCCGTTGAGCCATCATCGAGAATCACAAAACCGTCAACTAACCGTGATGCACTATCAAGTGTCTCTCGAAGCCATCGTTCTTCGTTCTTTATTCGCATCATGCATACAATCTTCACCTTTGGCAGTGAGTCGACTACTGCAAAGCAACCCCACAATACTTCTT
This sequence comes from uncultured Chitinophagales bacterium, assembly GCA_964370915.1. GTDB lineage: Bacteria > Bacteroidota > Ignavibacteria > UBA10030 > UBA6906 > CAADGV01. Next base: position 6,435 of record CAYJNF010000175.1, on the reverse strand, counting down.
TGAATTCGTTGTAGTGATACTTTTTCAGGCCGCGCGATTCTATACTTCTTTTGATATTCTCAAAATGTGCTTCGGCGGGGGTCGGCCAGTTCAATTGTCCCTGTATCCTCGTGTAGTCCTCGCCGTTATCTGCATAGTCATGAAGCATGATGATGTCATTAGGCTTCATGACCTCACTGAAGAAATTGAACTCCCTCTCTTTATCGCCACCATCGCAGAGCAAAAGGGTGCGCTTCGGCTGCCGGATCATGGCGATAATCTCGTTCGAGATACTCTCTTAAAAACAATCTCCAATTCTGAAATCGATATTGTACGACGCGGATACTTGCAAGTAATCCCGGGTAATATCATAGGATACGAGCGGACAATCATCTCGCTTATGTTTGTGAAGCCAAAGGCTGAATCCGCCGCGATGGAAGCCAATCTCAACTATTTGCTCAATGCTTTGTAGCAATTCGATGAACGGAGCCTCTACCTTCGGTGTTTGGGCTGCTATTATTTCATCCACCAACAAGAACGGGGACATTCTTTGTCCTTTCTGAATGCGTTAGTATTGTATCCCAAATGAGGACCGAACCTGTCGCACAACAACCCGACTACAATTCTCTTCCGCGCACGATCTGTGCTCAAATATTCTCCGTTGACAAGAATATCTATCAAAGGCCTCTCACGGCGGAGAGGAGGTATACACTCCCCCCATCGAGTCCACAATCCGATATGCCAAGTTCAACTCCTGTGCCTGAATACCTGCCGAATTGCTTGGCGTTTTGGGAGGTTCAAGGTTTCTTGGAGTACAATATTGTTCACCTGGCCGAATCAACTCAACAACATTTCCTTTGCATTTCCCATCCCCTCTTCCTATCATGTTCACAGGGAACGCCCGGTCACTTACCACCCCGACAAATCCACAGAACTCTGTCAGCTTTCACTTCAATGTTCCTCGCATCTGATCAGCACTGGGCCAAGCTATTTCCTGATGAAGTTTTAGGGAAGGCAAAGAACCTCTTCCCTCACACGCAACAGGGAAAGATCTATCTCAATCATGCCTCCACGGCTCCCATGTCCACCCGGGTTATCGATGCGATGACTTCGCATTTGACCGAGCGATCAACCGGGGTCATCGAGACATATGAAGGTGATGTGGCGAAGTTCCAGGAATGCAGAACGCGAGTGCAGACTCTCATCAATGCCGAGTCGGCCGAGAGAATTGCATTCAGCTTGAATACTTCCGATGCGATCAACGTGGTTGCGTCAGGACTCTCGTGGAAAGCCGGCGATAGAGTACTGCTGCATGAGGCTGAGTTCCCGGCGAACGTTTGGCCGTTTCTTGCTTTGAAGCGTCACGGAGTTGAGATCGATGTCATCCCGCAGAGTATGGGACATCCAACTCCTCAATTGATTGCCGACCATATCACAGCGAACACGAAATTGGTCGCGCTCAGTGCGGTTCAGTTTCTGACGGGCTACCGTGCGGATCTTGAAGCAATCGGGTCGCTGTGTAGAAGCAAGAATGTTCTGTTTGTCGTCGACGGAATACAGGCCGTCGGCGCAATGCGGGTCGATGTGCAGAAAATGAAAATCGACGCGCTTGCAAGCGGTTGTCAAAAATGGCAGCTGGGACCGCAAGGAACGGGTTGGTTGTATCTTACCGAGGAACTGCAATCACGAATTCAGCCGGCGTATGTCGGGTGGCTCGCCGTTGAGGACCCGTGGCAGTTTACGAATTTTGCGCAGCCGCTCGTATCATCTGCACGGCGGTTTGAAGGCGGCACAAAGAATATCCCCGGCATCTGGGGAATGGACGCCGGACTTTCGATCATCCAGGAGTTTGGCATTGAAGGAATCGAAAGTCAAATTCTTGCGCTGACACAAATGCTTATTTCCGGTCTGCAGACGATTGACAGAGTGAAGGTGGTAACACCGTACGCGCAACACCAGCGCACAGGGATTGTGACCATACAATTTCCTGAGCAAGTTAATGTGAAAAATGTCTTCAAGCATCTGATGGCGCATGATATCACCATTGCACTTCGGGCCGGATACTTGCGATTTTCACCGCACTTCTACAATTCAGCCACGGAAATCGCGCTCACCGTTGCCGCAGTGCGCAACGCAGTTACGTCAAACTCATAGTTTCACAATTCCGAACTCACTCAACACAACAACATGAAAACGAGAATTCTCCTCATTGACGACAACGAAGACTTTCGCATGGCGCTGAAGCACCTGCTCGTTGCCAATAATTTCGAAGTGCTGGAAGCGGGCAATGGAGAGCAGGCGCTGGAATCCATGCATCAGGATCTTCCCGATCTCGCCATTGTGGACCTGGACATGCCAAAGATGAACGGCATCGAGTTCTCGCGGCGGGTTAAGAAGGAATGGCCGTTGTTTCCCATCCTCATGGTCACCGCCTACTCGCAATTCTATTCGTCCAAAGAAGTAATCGCTGCGGGCATCGACGCCTTTCTTCAAAAGCCGATTGACGGTGACAAACTCATTGGCATCATTGCCCAGTTGATGCACGTGAAATCGAGCGAAACGAAAAAGATCAGCTGAGCACCACTGCCGAACACCTTGCATGAAGACAATCGTTGGTTTCCTTGCCGACTTTTTTCGGCGTGAGTGGAATACACGATACTTCCTCTTTGTCGCATTTCTGTTGATCGTTTCCTTTGTCGGCAATTATGGCTTTGACCTTGAACGCCGATTTCTTTCTCCGCATCCCGGCCAACAGATCGTCTTCTATTTCTTCCTGTACTTGATTCCCTTTTTCCTGACGATTGTCGCGTACGTCTACACGAGTGGAAAGAGCGAGTTGCTGCGAAACCGGGGATTCGTGGGTCTTGCAATTTTCTGGTCAGTCCTCCTCGCCACGTACATAGCGTTTCACAATGTTCCGATGTATCTATTGCGATCATCGCCCGATCTCTTCGCGGGTATACCGGGCGAATTCCGTTGGTACGCAGTTCGTTATGCCGCGAACATCGTTCCGGGGTTGGTTGTGATTGTACCCCTCGCGTTGTACTGGTACAAGATGGATCGGACCACGTCCGCATTCTACGGCTTCAGTTCGTCCAACATCAATCTGAAAACATATCTCGGCATACTCTTACTCGTCGCGCCGATAGTCGTGGTCGCCTCCTTCGGACCGGATTTTCAGACGGCGTACCCGCGATTCAAATTCGGTTTGCCGCCTGAGGCGAATCCATTTACGATTCCCGCGTTTGAGTTCTGTTATGGAGTGGATTTTGTCGTCGTAGAGTTGTTGTTCCGCGGATTCATGGTGATGGCGTTTGCGCGTTACCTCGGGACTGCTTCGATTGTACCGATGGTTGTTGTGTACGCGTTCATTCACTTTCAGAAGCCAATGGGTGAGGCGATCGGCTCGATCTTTGGCGGGCTTGTACTGGGAGTGATCTCGTACAATACGAAGTCAATCTACGGAGGAATTATCCTTCATCTTGGTGTTGCTTACCTCATGGAACTTGCGGGCGCTTTCCAACTGCTGCGGCCGCATATCGTTCCCTAACACTCGGCTACTTGAAGAAATCCCATACGGATTCAAACTCTCTTTCAAGATCTCTCTTCGCTTTGTTCTGCCATTTCATGAAACGATCGCGGCTTGTGATTCCTATCGGCCCCTGATAGATGCCTCCACCGCGCCATCCATCAAACACGCGTATCGCAATAACATTCTCTTGTCCGGCAATGAGCTGATTCGGAAGAATCGTATATGCACGCAATTGCTCCCAGGCGTCTGACTTGTGGACATCTGTTCCCATGCGTCCCGTTCTTCCTACGAGTTCGCCGTTCAGATACGTTTCGTCGTAATCGTCGATTTTGCCAAGCAGAAGAATCATCCGTTTTCCTTCGTACTCTTTCGGGACAAAGAAGCGGATTCTGTACCACGCAAAACCATCATAGCCGGCAAAGTCCTGGGGATTTGCGTGGCCAGGACTTCCATATCCTTGAAACTCCCAATTGCCCGGCACACGAATCGTCGACCACCCGCCAGCGATCTGTTTGCCGCTCCGGTTGGGATTTGCTTCAGCCGAGACTTCGCCTTCTTCATCGGCAACATTCTTTTCCTTCCACGCGGGGTTGTCGCCGGTTCTGAATTTCCATTCTCCGGCCAGTGGAATTTCTGGAATGAGGGCGCTTCGATCTTCATAGACGCCGAGTTTTCCTGTGTAGATTCCGCCGCTGAGCCTCCCGTCGCACACGCGAACCGCGATCACGTTGTCCCCCGGAATATTGAGGCACGACGCTGGAATCAAGTAATCGCGATCAACGTTGTATGCCGTTTCGTAGTCCGGCGGAAAACTTCCCGTCGAACCAATGAGTTTTCCGTTGACGAATGTTTGATCAATGTCGTCGATGCGACCCAGTCTCAGATAGACTACTTTGTCCTTCCAACCTGCTTCGGCCTGAAAGTGTTTGCGGTACCACGCATAGCCGTCGTATCCAGGAAAACCTTCATCTTCCCATGGAGCCGGGGCGAAAATTGTTTCCCACTTGCTGTCATCAAATCGCGGCGATGCCCATCGGGAATCATCCCCGATTTCAAATCTCCAATCGCCCCGCAAGCCGTACAACAGCCGGAAATCCTCAGCACGAGCCACCATGACAATGAACATACTGACTACCAGCAATCCGAGGCTGAACCTTATTCGCATGAATATAACCGCCGATTTTTTTGCAGAAGGATCTTGAACTTGTTAAATAATACGACAACTGAGTATTTGACTTGTCGCTGCAATGTCATCAATTGTAAAATATTGTCACCGGCAGGCACTCGCCTTACTGACTTGTGCTGACAATCGATTCATGGACTTGAGCTGCCAACTCGTCGAATAACTCATCCGGCGACTCATACGTCGTGCGCGCCGCCTGAGCGAACATTGCCGGGGATTCGTACACGACATCCACGAGATACGCTTGATGACGAATCGCTGGAGAGGCGTGCGACTTCATGATACGTTCGACAGCGCGATGGAGAATACTAAGCTCCCTTACCGGATACATCAATTTGAACATGGCAACATGCGCAAGGGCGGATTCAACGACGCCCTCGTTTTCCGAATTCAATGCCGCAGCGTAGAGCTTCTCAAGCCGCTCGTAGTTCGCCCGTTGGATTGTCAGGATGTCGGGAAAATATGCTCTCTCCGCGGACACCGCGCTTTCGGGGCTGTCCTGTGCCAGAGCGCGCAAACTCATTGCGACAACAGCAACGGCAAGTACCCAACCCACAGTTCTACCTCGTTTCATAACATGCTCCTTGGTTTGTTTTGGGGGATACATCGATGACTCAATTACTTCGGATACAGTGTACGACCATCACTTGTAGAAGATGTCCGAGGTGAGTCAGCTTTTGTAAAAGGATGTCATGAAGTAGAACTGCTTCTCACGCGATGAGTTTGTAACCCGTTCCGTGAATAGTGATGATGTTGCGGGGATGTGCAGGATCGTCTTCGATCTTCTGCCGAAGTTTGAGGATGAAATTGTCCACCGTGCGCGTGCTGATGGACTCGTCATACCCCCAAACGTTTGTGAGCAGTTGATCACGCGTAACCACTTTGTTGCGGTGCTGCCAGAGAAATTTCAGGATATCAAATTCCTTCGGGGTCATTGCAAGCGCCTGTCCGTTGGCAGAGGCAGTGTACCCTTCGAAGTCGATTTCGAGATTGCCAAGCTTGATCTTGGAGGATAAACCGGATATCTGACCTTCATGTCGTCTCAGCACAGCTTTCACACGCGCAATCAGTTCGCGAAGACCGAACGGCTTCGTCACGTAATCATCTGCGCCAAGTTCGAGACCCAACACCTTGTCGATCTCCTCGCCTTTCGCGGTGAGCATGATGACCGGCGTTGCAACTCCCTTTTCGCGAGACTTTCTGAGAACATCAAACCCCGACATCTGCGGCAACATCACATCGAGTATCACAAGATCATACGTGTTGTCCAGAATTTCCTGCAAACCGCTCTTTCCGTTGTTCACGACCTTAACATCGTATCCTTCGAACTCGAGATTATCGCGGAGGCCGATTTGCATCTTCGGGTCGTCTTCCACTATCAGGATCTTTGCCATATCAATGCTCTTTTGAGGTTTTCGTATGCCAACAAGCGAGATGAATCCCGGCGGCAAACAGTGCCGTCACTCAGTGATCTGACTGCACCGGAAACTCCAGCTCGAACGTACTTCCCTTCCCCACCGTACTTCGAATCCTGACATTCCCTTTGTGCGCGTCCATAATGTGCTGCACGAGAGAAAGTCCAAGCCCGCTTCCTTTGGTATTGTGGACCAAGCCGGTAGAAACGCGGTAAAATGTCTCGAAAATTTTCTTGTGGTGCTCTTCCGCAATACCCGGGCCGTGATCTTCCACGCCGATAACAATCGATTCGTTCTGCAGCGACGTAGACACGCGGAGGTATTTT
>CAYJNF010000174.1:0-7631 GCA_964370915.1 uncultured Chitinophagales bacterium | reverse complement strand
GTCCTGAATAACGTCGAGAAGGCGATTGTCCTCGCCCTGGGCAAACGGCGCATCCATCGAGAGATGGCGTCCGGAAATCTTCAGCGTGTCGGACACTTCGAAGAGTGACATATCCAACTCTTCCGCCAACTCGCTAGCGCTCGGTTCGCGCTCGAACTCCTGCTCCAGTGTGCTGAATGCCTTGCCGATCTTGTTCAGCGCTCCGACGCGGTTCAGCGGCAGTCGGACGATGCGCGATTGCTCGGCAAGCGCCTGTAGAATCGACTGCCGAATCCACCACACAGCGTACGAGATGAATTTGAACCCGCGGGTCTCATCAAACCGCTTCGCAGCCTTAATGAGTCCCAGGTTCCCTTCATTGATCAGATCGCCGAGTGACAGGCCCTGATTCTGGTACTGCTTTGCGACGCTCACCACAAAGCGCAGATTCGCTTTCGTCAGCTTTTCCAGCGCTCGTTGATCGCCCTTCTTGATGCGCTGCGCAAGCTCAATCTCCTCTTCCGACTTCAGCAGATCGACTTTGCCGATTTCCTGAAGGTACTTGTCAAGCGACTGGCTTTCGCGATTTGTGTATTGCTTTGCAGCTTTGCCCATTCTTCTCCTTATTTTTTTCTACTTGGTTCTGAGCGTAGCGAAGAACATTATCCCTCTCAAGTACGGAAAGTATCCTTCACTTTGAAAAGATCCTGATCAAAGGATCTTTCCGCCTCCAAAAGTTGCATACCCTTCGCGAAAAGCGCTCAGGGTTAAATAGGGTTAAGGTCAATCCTATCAACAATCCCCACGATACTTGCATCAACCGGGGCCATATCAACCGGCAGCGGAATTGTTGCTTCGCGTGCCGTTATGTACATGACGGTTTCGCCGACGCCCGCCCCCACGGTATCAACCGCAACTATCGGGTCGCCGGTTTTCTCCCGCTTGCCGTTCAGCGGCTGGATGAATTGCAGCTTGAACCCCTGCAGATGTTCATCCTTGCGTGTTGCCCAAACAGTTCCTATGACTTGTGCGAAAAACATGTTGCCTTTAAGTTCTGAGCGCAGCGAAGAACATCCTGCGTCCAAGTACAGAATAATACCCTTCGCAAACAGCGCTCAGGGTCAAGAAGCGACATCAATCTTATCCACCACCGCCATAATGACGGCGTCCACCGGCTTGTTCTTCGTTTGTGTTGTTTGCCGTGACGAACTTCCGCTGCAGATGAGCACAACATCGCCGACTCCCGCCTGCACTGTGTCAACTGCGACGACGAACGTGTCTTTAAGTTTATAGTCAAGATCAAGATGCTTGACAATCTGAAACTTCATCCCGACCAACTCTTCATCCTTGCGGGTTGCCCAAACAGTGCCGACTACTTTTCCCAGTATCATGGTTGCCCTGATAATTAGACTTCTTTCCAGCCCGCTACTTGGAGTTCTCTCTTTACCTAACTGTTACGTATCGCCTTCGTCGGGATGAGTACCAATCCCGGAACGCCGGCAAAGTGTTTCTTTCGGTCCGTCAATATCGGAAGTTTGCTCTCCTGACATAAACCCGCAATGAGCAAGTTCCACGAATCCATTTTCCTTCTTGTCGAACGCAATTCGCCATACCTGCGCGCGTTCTTCGGGTTTAGTCCCAACACCTTCATCCCCGCCATTGCATCTTCCATCGCTTGCGCTTCCTTTTCTGTTCTTGCAAACGAGAACAACTCAATAGCATGAAACACCGTCGTGTAGCACAAGTACATTCCCATCGCCAACCGGAGCACAGACGGACTTGTGTTGCCGGTTAGATGATCGAGAATGACATCCGTGTGAACGACGAGCTTCGGGACTTTCAACGTTTCTCCCCTTTCGTCCTTCGGGAAAATGTCCGATTGCTTTTCAACGCTCCTTCGCTCAACAAAAACTTTATGACCTGCTCACGGGGCTCGAGCTGGATTTTGGCAAGACGCGCTATTTCGTCTTCCGTTACACCTTTCTCTTGCAGAGCCGCTGCAACCTCCCGCTTCTGTATTCGAACGTGGAGCTTTCTTCCGACCAGTTCCTTCAGCAAGTCGGGTGGAATGGCAATATTCCCTTCCTCGTCAATCAGAGCTTCAAATTCGTTACCCGGACTTATGGGTTCCACTGTTTAGCTCAACTGTGAAAGAAAGCTTGTCCCAGCAAGGGAGTTGCCGACTTCAAAAAAGTCTGCAATGGTCTTTCCAAGATCGGCAAAACTCGCACGCGTACCCAGGTTTACTCCAACAGGTTTCGTCTTCGAGTAACAAAGAACAGGCACGTATTCGCGTGAATGATCCGTGCTTGGCGTAACCGGATCGTTGCCGTGATCCGCCGTAATGGCTAACAAATCTTCATCGTCAAGCGTTTCAATGATGCGCGGCAATTCTCTGTCGAACGCGCTCAGCTCGCTTGCCATGCCCTTCGGATCGTTACGATGTCCGTAAAGCGTGTCGAAATCCACCAGATTCGTGAAAATGAATCCGGACTTCATTTGGCGTGATTCGCGAATAATGCATTCAATGCCTTCGGCATTGCTTTTCGTGTGTAGCTTCGTCCTCAATCCGCGACCGGCAAACAAGTCATCGACTTTGCCGATGCTGACAGTGTCGATTCCCGATCCGCTCAGGATATCAAGCAACGTCGGGCCGGACGGCTCAAGCGAAAAATCTCGCCTGTTTGTTGTACGCACGAAGGTGCCGTCTGTTCCAACAAATGGCCTGGCAATCACGCGACCTACGCCGGACTCGTCAACGCACACTTCGGTTCTCGTCTTCTCACACATCTCGTACAGCCGAGGAAGCGGAATCACCTCCTCGTGCGCGGCGATTTGAAATACAGAATCAGCCGAAGTGTAGACGATGGGAAATCCTGTCCGCACATGTTCGGCGCCAAGTTCTTGAATGATCGCCGTGCCGGAAGCAGTTTTGTTTCCAAGAACCCCTTTGCTTCCGGTCTTGTCACAAAATGTTTTGAGGAGACTCTCCGAAAATCCCTTGGGAAAAGTGGGGAAGTCCTTCTTCAAAATGAGTCCGGCAATCTCCCAATGCCCGGTCGTACTGTCTTTCCCCTTCGACACCTCTGCCATTTTCCCGTAGCTCGCACGGGGAGCAGCAACCGGTTTCACGCCTTTGATGGTCGCGATGTTGCCGAGTCCGAACGCCTCGAGATTGGGCAAGGACAATCCTCCCACAGCTTCAGCGGTGTTGCCGAGCGTATTGCTCCCTTCGTCGGCGTAGAGATGCGCATCAGGCAACTCGCCGATCCCGACGCCATCCAAAATTATCAGTACAAACTTTCGCTGTTTAGAAATGGCAAGATCCTCCGTCCCGCACAAGGCAGGATGGAAAGTTCACGATCTGCGATTGCAAGGGTCGATTAGTTATAGACGGCCTTCTCGTTGCACTTGCAGACTTGCACACGACGCTCATTGAACTTCACGCTTCCCGATGTTTTGGAAGGTTCAGACGAGACTGTCAACAGAGGTTGGAAGATCGATCCGCACACAGGGCATTTCGCGCCCTTCATTTGTGCAGCTTTGGTTGCTTTGTCAGCAAAGGTTTGTTGCTTAGCCATTTGGTGTTCCTTTCTACGTTAAACTTTCTGTTCCTCTCACGCATCGGAGGAAATGTCCATTTCAAAATACTCTCACCAGGTTGCCGCCGCTTTCAATTGCCTTGAGCAATACCTGCGACGTTCCGGATGTCAACTCGTCCTTGCTCATCCCATCACTCAACCCGCACACGCCTGCGCTCACGGTGACCGAGCACGTCAGCCCCGCGAGGGAGATGATGTTGCTTGCAATGTGCTTTCTCACTTTCTCGGCCCAGAGGTATGCATCATTGGCTGTCGTGTTGATCAGCAGAATGCTCAGCGTGTTGGTATCGATTCGTCCGATCACATCATACGGCTGAACATTCACGCGAATCAGTTTCGCAACCTGATTCAACATGCTGTCGAACGCTTCCCGTCCGTGACGGTTGATCAACTCCTGCATGCCGTCAATCGCCACCGACACCATCGACAGCTCCGTTCCAAAGTCTTCCGACCTTAATACTTCTTCTTCAAGCTTTTTGCCGAAGTGCTTCTTGTTCAGCGAGCCGGTCAGCTGATCGACGGCGATGTACTCCTTCACCAGATCGTTCATGTACAACACTTCGAGCATCTCGGCAGCATTCTCCACCAGACGATAGAGCGTTTCCGCCTCGGCGGGTGAGAACTGATATTTGTTGCCACTCTCGATCGTCAACGCACCGTAGCATCGGTTCAGCGAGCTGACCGGCACGGAAATGAACGAGCCCTTCGTCATGATGTTTTCGTTTGAGGCAAACCGGATCGCGGGTTCAGTCTCAAGATCGTCCACATGAATAAGCGTGTTGCTGCCGATTGATTTTCCGACAAGACTCTCGTCAAAATCAACAACCGAGGTTGTTGACGGATACACCGCGTTTGCCCGATTCACCACTTTCTGAATTGCCCAGCGGTTCTGTTCCTCCGAGAACATCACAACACTCAACACATCCCAATTCATCAACTTCACTGCTTCATCGGCCATCGCATCGAGCACGGCCTGTTCGGTGCGTTCCGACTTCACTCTGTCTTGCAACCGCCGGATCGACGAAAGCAGTTCCGAGTCAAGCAGCAGATCGTACTTGTTCGTGTAACTCTTGATGAGTGCAGAAATCACCTTGGTGAACTGCCCCATCAGTGACAGCGTCTCGGCCCCGAATGCATCCTCGGCTTTGCTGTCGGCAATAATCACGCCTTCGGGCAGAACTCCGTCTGACGTCGTGCCGACGAGGTAGTAGACAGGCACAACAATCAGCGATTTGATTTCCTCTCCGACAACGTAGTGTCGCACCAACTCTTTTTCTGCGAGCGCTGAAATCCTGCCCAGCACCTGCGGCTTCCCGCTTTTTGCAACCTGGCTGGCAATGTCCTGCTCAATCGGATAACGCTTCGTCAGCATGAAGTTCGGGCTGTCGGTGGCTTTTGCCTCGAGCACCATTTGTTGCTTCTGTCGGTTCGCCCAGAAAAATGCCACCGAATGAGCGAACAGCACGTCCTTCATCGCAATCAGCAATTTGTTCAAGACAAAATTGAACTCGCTACGCGGTTCGGATTCATTTCGAAAAATGTCAGAATCAAGATCGAAGAAGTCCGCTATCTCAAACTCTCTCACCCTATCTTCCTTCGTTGTCACAACTCGCTGCGCAGATTTTGTCGAAGGGATTACGTCCTGCTCCTGACCAATTTCCTTCACCGTATATCCCCCGGACGACGCAGGCTGGAAATCATCAAAGAGTAGTTTTTTCATATCGGCTTCAGGTTGTGAATACGCTTCCCCCGGTCCCGTTGGGACCTGCCCATCCCGGGCGGCGGTATCAGCAAGACGTTTTCCACGTTGAACACCTGCGTCAAAGACTCCTTCGCGGTGCAGAACAAAACCAATATATCCACCAAGCGCCAACACTCCGATGCCACAGACGATTCGCCCCACCGGCGAGCCAAGAAAAAGACCAATGATGAGCGTACCCAACAGCGCCAGCGCAATGCCACCTTGAACCGTGCGAATTTTCTTCCAAAACAATTCGGCCATTGCGGGCAACGCCACCATCGGTCAGTTGATAAGCATAGAGTACGGCAAGCTAAAAACCGTTGAAAAATAACCAATTGAGCAGGGAAAGTCAATCAACACTGCAAGGGCGGGCAATTAAAAGAACTTAACAGCAACGTGAACCGGCGAGGTTGAGCGTGATACCTTCAGTACAACTTGTATTTCATACTCAGTTCTAAAAATTTCTCGACATCTGCACGCCACGATGGCTCTCTTCGTGCCACAAGGTCGTCGTACACGCGGGGTGATCCCATCAATTTCAGGAACCACGATCGGTTCATCACCAATTGGGTCGGATAGAGTCTCAGAAGTTCTTGGAGGAATGATATTCCAACATTGAGAGCGATGGGTTTCTTTGGTCCCGCTGGTTCGACAAAGACACCGTGGCATAGTTCACCTCGCGCTTTCGACAAACTCGGCGTAAACGACACCGGGGTGAACTTCACTCCGTGCAGATGCAGTGCGTCAAGGCTTGTCGAGAGGGAATCGCTGTTGAAGAACGGCGCACCGATATACTGAAATGGCTTCTCAGTTCCGCGACCCTCAGAGGCATTCGTTGCTTCGATCAGGCACATAGCAGGATAAAGAAGTGCAGCCTCAGCAGTTTTGATATTGGGTGATGGCGGAGTCCACAGCAACCCTGTGTCGTTCCAAACCATGTGGCGTTCCCATCCTTTCATTGATACGACGATGAGATTACACTTCGTCTTGTTCGCCAACCAACCTTCTTCGTTGATCATTGCTGCAAGCTCACCGCATGTCAGTCCGTACATCACCGGAATCGGATACATGCCAACAAACGACTTCAGCGAGTCCTCCATAATAGGGCCATCAACTTTTTCCCCACTCAAGGGATTCGGCCTATCCAGTACAACATAGGGAATCCTTGCTTCTGCAGCTGCTTCCATACACAATCCCATTGTGCTGATGTACGTGTAGAACCGCGCACCGACATCCTGAACATCATACACAAGAACATCAACCTCAGCAAGCATCTCCGTTGTCGGTTTACGCGTAGCGCCATAAAGCGAGAAAACGGGAATTCCGGTTTTCGTGTCTTTTCCATCTTTGATCGTATCGCCGGCTTGTGCTTCGCCGCGCACGCCATGCTCGGGACCGAAGAGCGCGACAACATTGATTTTCTTCCCGACCAACGCATCAAGAAGGAACTCACCCGTGGAGAGTTTTGCAGTATGATTGATGACCAGCCCGACACGCTTTCCGCGAAGCAGATCCAAACGCTCATTCACCAACACGTCGTTTCCCAGCTTCACTCTCGGCGCCGCAGAAACAACGCTTGCGATGACGAGCAACAAGAAGAGGGAATTGAGAAGATCGGTTCGTTTTCCATATATCGGGATCATACATTCACCTTTGATTTTACGATGCACCACGCGGCAATAGTCATCCCGTCCCAGATTTCTCCTGTCGAGATTTTCTGATCGATCTCGTCGGCACTCAGCGGAAGAAGCTCAAATTCCTCCGTCTCATCGGGCGTGCCTCCCTCGTGCTGCAGATCGCGGGCAACGTACACTTTGCATATTTCGTTCGTGACGCCATTGTACGGATTAAACTCCCCCGCTAAAAACCATCGGCTCGACGCATAGCCTGTTTCTTCTGTCAATTCATGCCAGGCTGTTTCTTCATGCGACATCCCCTCCTTCACACTCCCACAAGGAAACTCGAGACTCTCCCTCCCATTGAGATAGCGATACTGGTTCACAAGAAGTACTCGTCCATCTCTCATGACCGGCACAATCATCGCCGAGCCGCCGATGTGAACGTAGTTGTACTCGCCAACCTTGCCTGATGGAAGCTCAAATGTATCGCGTTTGTACGTCCACCAGTTGTTTTTGAAGAGTGTTTCTTCGGAGAGCTTTTTCCAGGTTTTGAGGGACATGGCATTCTTTATCGAATGAAATCATTGTCACCCTGCGGCTTAAGCACTACGACTTGTAGATTGGCAAGCGCAGAGCATCCTTCGACTTCGCTCGTCTCGATTGAGAGGCATCGAACCTCGCTGCGCTCAG
>CAYJNF010000173.1:0-7638 GCA_964370915.1 uncultured Chitinophagales bacterium | reverse complement strand
TCGATTCCAGTGCTCACAATGAATTCCGAAACCTCTTGACAGCCAATTTTCACACACGCTCTAAATGCCGGGGCTATGTGATTGGTTTTCACACAGCCTTCTGAAGACTGTGGTCATTGGCAAAGTCAATAGCTTTCATGTCGCACACCCGGAGATTGCCTGTTATTGCCCGTTGCTTGACTTTCCTTTTCTATCAACCTACATTTGATGCACAAGCCCAATAATCCTACGCGTCGCAATATCGCGCGTCTGTGCCATGTTCCTTGCAAACCGACTCTATGCCCGACACCATCTCGCAGTCTCACTGCTTCCCGGGGGATAACCTATGAAAGCTTTCAAGTACGCATGCTTTGTCAGCTACTGTCACGGGCAGGGTGCCCTTGTTAGCGGCTTTATTGAGCAACTCAAAACTTCACTCAAAGCTTGTCTCGAACCGTACTTCGACACTGACGAGTGCGTATATATTGATGAAGATCGATTGAAGACGGGAGCCTTGTACAATGCCGAGCTTGCCGACGCGATCTGCCGGAGTATGTGCATGATCGTGGTGTATATGCCAAAGTATGAACATCACTCCTATTGCCTTCGCGAATACGCGGCGATGGAACGGCTTGAAGCGGAGCGCTTCAAGATTTCCGGCAACGGTAACGCCGTTGACCGGGGGATGATTATTCCGATTCTCTTTCGGGGCCGTGCGGATGATCTGCCGGACCGCATCCGTAAGCATCGGCACTTCTGTGATTTTTCCAAGTTCACCACAGCAACCAGCGACATTCTCAAGAACGAAGAGTTCGTCAAAAAAATAGAAGAGATCGCAACGTACATCTACGATCTCTCCAAGGATTTTGACAGCCTTTCCGCCAATCCATGCAGCGAATGTTCGTCGTTCAAGCTTCCGGCTGAGACGGAAGTGAAACCCTGGCACGACAGTATTCCCGTCACCCCCTTCGTCTTCCGTCAACAAAACCCATGACCCCATCCGACCCGACTGGAAAAGTCATTACGTTCTACTCGTACAAAGGTGGAACAGGCCGCTCGATGGCCCTTGCCAATGTTGCCTGTTTGCTTGCCCAACGGAGTGTTGATCGGCGCGGTGTGTTGATGATCGATTGGGATCTGGAAGCGCCCGGCCTGCACAGATTTTTTCGCGACCGCGTCACGAGAAAATTCCCGGCAACGAGTCAGGATGACGGTGAGAAACATTTCGGTAACGCCCCGGGGCTGATCGATTTCTTTTTCGATCTGGCACACCACGTCGACGAAGCGACATCCGATGGCAAGCCGCAAACAGAAGAACAGGCCGAGGAGCTTATTAACAAGATTGATCTCCACAAGTACGCGATCGAAACCGACGTCCCCTCGCTGTCGCTCATGAAGGCGGGCGCATTTGACGCGTTATACTCCAGGCGAGTCACCACATTCAACTGGGAAGATCTCTACAACCGCTCGCCCTACATTATGCGTGCATTTGCGGAACGCCTCGGGCGGGAATACAGTTTCGTGCTGATTGATTCGCGTACCGGCATCAGTGACGCGAGCGGCATCTGTACCATGCTGTTGCCTGAAAAACTTGTGGTGGTCTTCACACCCAATCGCCAGAGTTTGATGGGTCTGGATGACATGGTACATCGCGCAACCGAGTACCGTCGCCAGTCCGATGATTTGCGTCCGCTGATAGTCTTTCCGCTTCCGTCGCGCATCGACCTTTCGGAAAAGGACCTTCAGGCATGGTGGCGGTCGGCGACGGACAGTCCCGACGTGCTGGCGTACGAGCCACTCTTTCAGAACATGTTCAAGAGTGTGTACGGATTGAAACACTGTGATCTCTCGACGTATTTTGATGAAGTGCGGATCCAGCATTTTCCTTTCTACTCATACGGTGAGAAGATTGCCGTCCTCCAGAAGGGAGAATCGGATCGTCTTTCCCTTGCACGAAGTTACGAAACCTTCACGCGCTGGCTGGTTGATCGTGCATGTCCGTGGAAGGAAGAGGTTGCAGTCCAGGTCTCTGAAGCGACTGCCGACGAAGTGAAATTGGCAGAAACAGCCTTTGCGCGATTTACGCCTGAGGATCAAGTCGCGGCACAAAAAATATTTCTTCGCCTCGTGCGGGTTGCCGAGCCCGGCGAGAGGGAAAACGCTAACAGAGGGTGGAAGGCAAAGACCTCCGACTTCGACAAGTCTCTTCTTCCCGCCGTGCGTTCACTTAAGGAAGCCCGTCTGCTGGTGGCGGAAGCCGACAAAGCAACAGGGGAGGAGACCATACAGATTGTGAGTGATGGATTGATCGAAGCCTGGCCGCGTCTGAAGAATTGGCTGAAGGAGGACAAGGAGTTTCTTGTGTGGCGCCAGCAGCTGCGAACGAACATGGCGCAATGGGAAAAATCCAAAGATCGCGGGGCGTTGTTGAGCGGCGCTCCGCTCGATGAAGCACAACGATGGCTCAGCACGCGCAGTGTTGACATGAGCTTGGGCGAGCAGCAATACATTCATGACAGCATTGATGCAGCACGAAAGGGGAAGCTCACCTTCGGGCTCACACTCGCAGGACTTTTTGTTATCGTCGTCGGGATTTCTCTGTGGCAGTATTTTCAAACACAACGTGAACAGGCTGCATTTTCAAATGTTCTGTCTGAAGGATACTCGCTGTACACAAATGGTTCATTGGATTCTGCCATTGCCCGTTTTGGCCAGGCAATAGCGATGCAGAACGAAAGTGCGGAAGCGTACTATGCCCGAGGATCTGCCCTGCTGAGCAAGCGTGACTATCAACGTGCCGTCGACGATCTGGCTCAGGCAGTGCAACGTAAGCCAGATTATGCGGACGCACTCAATGACCTTGGCGTTGCCTACTTAAATCTTGGCGACACGGCACAGGCCACGAGTACGTTTGACAAAGCGATTGAAGTAAGTCCGAATAGTTCTCTACCGTACAGCAATCGCGGCATGATCTACTATCGTGAACGGAATTACGCGAAGGCGTTGGAGTTTCAATCGAAAGCGATCTCGCTGAATCCGAGCTCCTGGGTGAGCTACATCGAACGCGGCAACGCATATCTCGAACTGAAAGACACTGCAAAGGCGTTGCAGGATTACAGCCATGCAATTGAACTGCAGCCGGATTCCGCACTCGGATATTACAATCGCGGCGTCGTCTATCGCGTCAGCGGCGCGTTTGATCTGGCGTTGTCCGAGTTGGCGCGGGCGATTGAACTGAAGCCCGGCTACGCTGAAGCATACATGAACCGCGCGATCATCTACTACAAACAACGCACTCGCCAACTCGCCATCGATGAGGCGAGAAGGGCGCTTGCGCTCGCCACGGATTCGGTTCTGATCCGCGAAGCAAATGATTCGCTCAAGTCGTGGGGAGTTGCTGCACCCATGCAGGTTCGGGTTCCGCAGGAGGTGCGTGTGTTTATCCACTACACGGATGCCAGCGATTCAGCATTGATCATGCGCATCCATTTTGCGCTGGCGGGAAGGTTCAAAGTGCAGCGCGCTCAACTGGTCACTCAGCGGACATTTGGCGACGTTCGCTACTACTACGACAGCGACAGGTCCGACGCGCAGTCTGTTCGCGGCATCGTACAAAAGACGCTGTTGAGTGAAGGGATTTCGATAAGCATTCAGTTGCTGTTTCTCGGTGAATCATTCACGCAAAACATACGGCAGAATACAATTCTGCGACGGGCAGCGATGGGCACCGTTGAAGTCTGGCTGCCACCGTTGCGCCGATACGAACAATCAAATCAAATGGCAAAATGAGCAAACCACTCTGTTTTGTGTTAATGCCGTTCGGCAAGAAGGCTGATGCCGCAGGCATGGTCATCGACTTTGATGCAGTCTATCGCGAGTTGATTGCGCCCGCGATACTCGACGCAGACCTGCAGCCGATTCGGGCCGACGAGGAACAAACCGGCGGGATCATTCACAAGCCAATGTTCGAACGGCTGATCCTCTGCGACTACGCGATTGCCGACCTGACAACGGTGAACGCGAACGTGTTCTATGAACTTGGTATTCGGCATGCCGTGCGCCCGCACACCACCATCCTCTTGTTCTCCGACAAATCACGTCTTCCGTTCGATGTGGCGCTCTTGCGGGCGTTGCCATACGGAATCACCGACGCCGGACTTCCGGCTCATGCAGATTCGGACAAACGCGCACTGGCGAACCGGCTTCGGACATCAAAGAATTCCTCAACCGAAGACAGCCCCGTTTATCAGCTTGTGGAGGGCTTTCCGGACATCAAGAGATTGAAGACAGACGTCTTCCGTCAGCAGGTGGAATACGCGGCAACAATGAAGGAACGCCTTGCGCAAGCACGAAAACAAAATGTCGAAGCTATCAAGGTCATCGAGCAGGAACTCGGCGCGTTAAGCGATCATGAGTCCGGGATTGTCATCGATCTGTTCCTTTCTTATCGTGCCGTGAAAGGCTGGAACGAAATGATTGCGTTGGTGAAGAAGATGCCGATTCCTCTCGCTTCATCGATCATGGTGCAGGAACAACTGTCGCTCGCACTGAATCGCATCGGTCAGGGTGAGCAGGCTGAACGCATTCTCCTTGATCTCATTGGGATGAAAGGACCGAGCAGCGAAACGTATGGCATACTCGGCCGCGTGTATAAGGACCGGTGGGAGAATGCGGCGAAAGCCGGAGATGAGTTTGCAGCACGCGGCTTTCTGCAAAAGGCGATCGATGCATACCTGCGTGGATTTGAGTCGGATTGGCGCGATGCGTATCCGGGGATCAATGCCGTAACCTTGATGGAACTGAAAAACCCGCCGGATGAGCGTCGCACGAAACTCATTCCTGTGGTTTCCTATGCTGCCGAACGAAGAATCGCGTCGGGCAAAGCGGACTATTGGGACCATGCAACTCGACTCGAGCTTGCCATCCTTGGACGGGATGAACATACTGCCTCTGCCTCGTTGGGTGATGCACTGGCGTGTGTTCGCGAACGATGGGAGCCTGAAACGACCGCGCGTAACCTGCGGCTGATCAGAGAGGCGCGGGAGAAGAGAAGCGAGTACATTTCCTGGGCGAAGCGCATCGAAGAGGAACTTGACCGGAAGAGCAAAGGCTGAAGTAGAGCCATAAACGATATCAAAGACACACCGCCAAGTCGCCAAGACACCAAGTCTTTGGCTGGCTTCCAGCTGTGCCGACGTCTCGCATCTGCATTCGAACACATCACACCGCATTACACCTATTGCCGGAGGTTTTATGAAAAAGGATGTCAGCGAACATGTTGCCGCGGCACGACGAATTCTCCGCGGCGAAAAGGCAACCCCGGAAGAAATTCTCAATCTCTCGGCAGCATTGAAGAAGGGGAATGAGTTCGGGTATGGCCGCAAGCTTCTGGGTCGTGCCCTTGAGGATGCAACCATCCACACAAATCCGGAACTCAAGCTCAGGATTTCCCAGCAGTATGCGCTCTGCACGTACAAAGATGCCGACCTGCCCGTTGTCGCACGACTGGATCGCGCTTTGGCGATTCTGGATCAGGCGGATCTGCTGGTGCACACAAGGAATCAGGAAACGCTCGGACTTGCAGGGGCAATCTGGAAACGGAAGTGGGAAGTGGAGAATCAGAAGACGAATCTTGAACGCTCGCTCTCTTACTATCAGCGCGGATATCTGATGGGTGTTGATGGAGACAACGGCTACACTGCGATCAATACGGCATTTGCATTGGACTGTCTTGCGGCGCTGGAAATGAGCGAAGCTCTGGATGCCGGCACGGTCTCTGAGACCGCGAAGGTGCGCATGAATGAAGCAACGAAAATCCGGCAGGAGATTGTCGCAGTCTTGAAGACGCGCCTCGTTGCCGAACCGGCTCGCGGCAGCCAATGGTGGTTTCTTGTCACGATCGGTGAGGCGTGCTTTGGACTGCGAGACTTCACGGGTGCACAGGAGTGGCTCATGAAAGCCGCAGCACTTTCTGAGATTGAAGAGTGGCAGTATGAATCCAGCGCGAAGCAGTTTGCGCAGCTTGCCTTACTTCAGGAACGTCTGAGCGGCGGCAACATGGATATCATTGCCGAAGCCTGGCAAACGCTCAACCACTTTCTCGGCAACAATGCCGCGGCAATACGAACATTGGACATTGGCAAATTCGGGCTTGCACTTTCGGGCGGCGGGTTCCGGGCGTCGCTGTTTCATATCGGCATGCTTGCGCGGCTTGCCGAACTTGATTTGCTCAGGCACGTTGAAGTGATCTCGTGCGTGTCGGGCGGCTCGATCATTGGGGCGCACTATTATCTTGAGCTCCGTCAGCTTCTGGAATCGAAGCCCGATGGGGAGATCAAACAGCAAGACTACATGGAGCTTGTACAGCGCGTGCAGCGCGATTTTCTCGCGGGTGTTCAGCGCAATATCCGCATGCGTGTTGCTGCCGACTGGCTGTGCAATGTGAAGATGATGATGGTGCCAAATTACACGCGCACACAACGTGTGGGAGAGTTGTTCGAGAAAGAGATCTTTGCCCGCGTGCAGGGCTGCTCTTCCGACAAACCTATCTGGCTCAACGAGTTGTTCATCCGACCCAAAGATGCTCCGCCCAACTTCCATCCCAAGTATCACAATTGGAAGCGTGAAGCGAAAGTCCCGATGCTGATACTGAATGCGACGGCGTTGAACTCCGGACACAACTGGCAGTTTACCGCGTCATGGATGGGTGAGCCGCCGCTGGAAATCGATCAGGAAATTGACTCGAACAATCGTTTGCGAAGAATGTACTACTATGAGGCGCCGGAGAAATACAAACAATTCCGGCTGGGACATGCTGTTGCAGCTTCGGCGTGTGTGCCCGGTTTGTTTGAGCCGCTGACGCTGCCTGACCTGTACGAGGACGTGACAGTGAGATTGGTTGACGGTGGCGTGCACGACAATCAGGGCACTGGAAGTCTGAAAGAACAGGATTGCTCCGTGATGCTTGTGAGTGATGCGAGCGGGCAAATGGAATTTCAGGAGAACCCGAAATCAGGAATGCTCGGCGTCCCCCTTCGCTCGAACAGCATCCTGATGGCGCGTGTACGCGAAGCACAGTACCGCGAGCTTGATGCGCGCAAGCGATCGGGGCTGTTGCAGAGTGTAGTCTTTCTGCACCTGAAGAAAGACCTCGAGAGCGAACCGATGGATTGGATTGGATCGCAGGACGAACCGGACGAAATCTGGACAACGCGTCGGTCGCATCCCCTCACAACATACGGCGTCAACAAGAAAGTGCAGGAACAACTCTCAGCCGTGCGTACTGATCTCGATTCGTTCGCCGATGCCGAGGCCTTTGCTCTCATGACAAGCGCATACAAGATGGCTGGACAACAATTGCAGCAACATCTTCCGAAACACCTGCTCGCCCGACGTCATGGAGCCGAATGGAGTTTTCTTGCCGTCGAAGGACGAGTGTCGATTGCTGAAGAAGATAAATTTGAGAAGTTGCTGGAGGCCGCCAGTTCGCTCGCACTCAAAGTGTGGAAACTCTCCCTCCCGTTGAAAATCGTATCGTGGCTGGTTGGCATTGGTGCAGCGGCATTGTTGGTGTACGCGCTGATCATGAAGTGGGACGACGCGATTATTTCGGTAACGTTCGGCGGAGGCGCGTTGCTTGGACTTGGAACTGTTCTTGGC
>CAYJNF010000172.1:0-7668 GCA_964370915.1 uncultured Chitinophagales bacterium | reverse complement strand
GCTTTGTAGTGCCACTCATTCGTGTTTGAGAGAAGCCCGATCTTGTAATGTGGTTTGAGGGATTTGATGAGAGCTATCGTTGGTTCTATCCTCTGAAAAATATCAATGAACGCGTCTCTCAGTTCAGTAAGCGACATTGAAAGCTTGCAGCGATCGATAATCGTCATCCCGAACGTCTCAGAGGAAACCATCCCGCTTTCGTACGCAACAAGCAGATCTTGATGATGCTGCGAGAGATTCTTCAGATCATCGACACTCAAGGACGAGCGTTGGGCGATGCGCCTGAGGAAAATCCCATGATCGACCTGCGCAATAACATTGCCGTAATCAAATATGACTGCTTTTATGGTTTGCATACTGAACTGATTTCGTGATGGTTGGTGGATAAACACAAAATGCCCACAAGGGGCACTGTGTGAGACTTTTTAGTGGACGCTACCGGGATCGAACCAGTGACCCCCTGCTTGTAAGGCAGGCGCTCTGAACCAGCTGAGCTAAGCGTCCTTAATGAGTGACTCTATGTTCTTATCCTTCGGTATTGATTCTCCGAGCCCTTCCACCAACGACCTTTCCGTCTCGTAGAGACGTAACGCTCTGAACTCCGCCTTCGCAAAGATCGCTTCGGCGGACAGGCAGCTGAGCTAAGCGTCCGCTTGTGGTGGGACAATATATGAAAACGAGAAGCCGGAAACAACACCGACTTCTACTTCCACTTCATAACACCAATCTTCACCAGATCATCGAAGTACTTTGCCACAACGTTGAGAGTGACGTTGCCATATTCGGCGCGCACGGCATTATGAATATCACTCACGCTCCTTACTCCGTCAACAAAGTTCACCAATTCGAAGCGTGCGGACTCACCGAGCGGGAATGCAGGCGAGGTGTACACAGTTGCTTCCGCCGGTACAAGCTTGCTTTGCGGGAGTTCCTGATCGAGAGGTCCGCGAGTTGTGCGGAGAGGAATACGCTCGTCGCCCTTCATCCGGTCGGCTGTCAGGGTAACATTCCGTGCTTTTGCAACTTTCTCGAGCTTCTGTTCTGTGCCACTTGCAAAATCTGAAATCTGTCCAATCGCCCACTCGGTTCTTTGCCTTACTACCTCAGCGTCATTGAAGCTCAGAATCGAACGCACACCGCCCAACTCGTATTCCAAGACGTGGGCAAATGTATTCTTTGCCTCAGCGAGCGCATTCGAGAGATCGCTATCCCTCGCCATCTCCACCCGATGAAATGCTTCGCGCGCAGTTTCGCCCAGGCGTTGCATCGCATTCCCACTCCCGCACTGAACAACATCCACCGCCTCCTGAGCGTCAAGATTCGCAAGGTACCACAGTGTCCCCGTCGCAATAAGCTCGCAGCGTTCAAGCTCAAGCGGATCGATTGTCTCGGGCGTATCGTGCGATGTATGTCCGACATAATCGTAATGGAACAGCATCATTGCAGGAATCTTCCGGTCGAGCAACATCATGTGATCGCTGGCGCCGAGATAGGGCATGAACCGCCAGTTGAACACCGTCTTGCTTGAGCGAGGTTCTTTGATCTCCATATTGTCCACCATCGTTGTCATGTTCGAGACAACATCGTTCAGGATGGACGGAACGGAGTGAGGCGTCCGAGTGATGAGAAGTACCGAGTGGATCATTTCAAGATGCGCGCCGACCATGTCCATATTGATTCCCGCCAGAAACTTGCCGCCAAGCGCGGGACCGGTAAGCTCGGGATGCTTATCAATGTACGCCATCATGCCATAGAATTCGGGGATCCAGATAAATCGCAACGAGCGCTTTGGGCGCGGAAGCTTTCCACCCTCAATGAGAGCATTGAGCGAGCAAACCACATCGAGTTGTGCTGCCGAACCACTCGCATTGTCGTTGGCGGACTCCTTTGGGTGATCGAGATGCGCGGTGAACACCAACTCTTCATCCGGCTTTTCTGATCCGCGGATGTGGGCCACAACCACATCCATGAAATACGGTTCCAGCCCGATCCCCTTCACGCGACCGTGAAGCACGACCTTCTGCCCGCTTTGCAGCATCTCACGCAGCATTGTTCCCTGCCGGTTCGAAATGTTGAAACCGAATCTGACCCGATCGAGTTCGTCAGACTTCGGCCACATGCCCGTGTATCCGATCAGGTCGCGATGTTCGCGTCCTTTCTCGTTGTCTAAATAGCAGACAACCGCTTTGGCTCCGCGCTTGAGGACTGCTTGACGATGCACTGCCCCACCGTAGCCCGTGGCAAGAACGATCTTTCCCTCGACGTTCTTGCCTTCGTAGTCCTTGTCGCTTGTTCCCGGTCCAATCCAGACGAGTTCAGCCTTTACTTCTCCGGTATCGGAATACGTCACGACACTCATTGCAATCTCGGGGTAGCGGACGAGCGTCTCCTCGTATGGCTCAGCGATCTTGAGCTCTGCCGATTCTATGTCCCAGCCCGATGGCGATTGCCACGTTTGGTAGACAGCTTTCCCATCCGACTTGAATGATTCGATGTAGGCATCCCTCTCATTCAGTCTGAACTTTCGCAGTTGCCCCAACACGTACTGGGCAGCGTTTCGATATTCACGAGAGCCCTGGATTCGGTGATGGCGGGTGAGCTGAATGACATGCTCTTTGGCAAGTGAGCCGCTCAACTCATTCGTCAAGAGATCACGAACCTTCGAATCAAGCAGGTCGCGTTGCGCAAGGGCAAGATTGCAAACGATTACCAAAGCGATAGGAATGGTTTTCAGAATCATGAATCACCTCCAGTAAACTCAAGTGCGGTTGGGCTATTGGATGGCGCGGAGAATGCCGTGCAACAACGCCTCGGGTCGTGGTGGACAACCGGGAATGTATACGTCAACAGGTACAACATTATCAACGCCACCGCATGAGGCATAGCTCCTGCCAAACACTCCGCCGCCTATGGCGCATGCGCCGACGGCAACAACTAGCTTCGGATCCGGCGTGGCTTCGTATGTTTGCTTCAGAGCGATTTCCATGTTGCGCGTGACAGGCCCCGTCACAAGCAGCATATCGGCGTGCCGGGGTGACGCAACAAAATGGATTCCGAAGCGCTCGATGTCGTAGATCGGATTATTCAACGCAGTAATCTCCACCTCACACCCATTACATGAGCCGGCATCCACCTCCCGAATGTGGAGTGAACGCCCGAACAGCCGGTGAATTGTTTCTCTGAGCTTCGCTCCGATTGCATCGAGGGATTCTGTGCTTGATGGCGCGTTCGCAAGAATCTCAGTGAACTCAAACGCGCCCGCGTCCGTCAGACTGTAGCGGGCACGCGTAATGAGCGAGGCTTTGTTTGTCGTCGCAAGTTGAAATTCCTTCGTCAGGTGAATCGTATCAGGACAGGCCGCTTCACATTCGCCGCAGAAGATGCAATCGCCATAGTTGAGCGACAGCGTTCTTTTATCCTGCTTTTCGGGCTCGAGTGAAATCGCTTCGGTGGGGCATGCTTCTGCGCACCTGGTACATGCAGTGCATCGCGCAAAGTCGATCTCCGGCTTTCCCCGAAATCCGTCGGCGGGTTCAGTCGTGACCGCAGGAAACGAGTTTGTTACAACGCCTGTTTGTATCGATTGCCTGAGGATCTTGAACATATTTATGCTTTATCGATCATTCCCTGAATACGAAAGATTAAAGCTCTTATTGATCACCGGGAAATCGGGGACGATATTATTCAACACAGCCAGCGATAACGCACGCCAGTTGTGGAATGAGGGATCCGTGATCTTCCAGCGAAAGATCTTTCCTTGCTCGTCCAGCATTACCCAGTGGACGATTTCTCCGCGCCAACCTTCGACATATCCGAGCGCATGGCCAGTCATTGTACGAAACTCGGATGCTGCGATTGGTTCGTCAAAATATTGGCTGCGGAGTTGGTCGAGGATACTGAAGGCTTCCCGTACCTCATCGATGCGGACATTCACACGTGCAAGCACATCACCCTCTTCATGTACCGACATATTGAATTGAAGGTGAGGATACGCGCAATGCGGATGATCCCGTCGCCAATCCCTGGGTATGCCCGACGCTCGTCCGGCAATCCCAACGATCCCGAGGCGGTGCGCATCCTTGCGCGAAAGAATGCCTGTCGTCTCGAACCGATCAATCGCAGTGGCAGTCGACATCGCAAGCTCTATGAAACGCTCACACTCAACTCTCCCCTTGTTGAGTCCGTCGTAGAGTGCATTCACTTTTGTTGCCGCCGGCAAGCGACGCACTCCTCCTATCGCAGCCATCCCGCGCAACAACCTGCTGCCGGTGAGCATCTCATTGAGTTGCATGAAGTGCTCTTTCAGTTGAAACGCCATCGCTGCGCCAACCGTAAACCCGACGTCAAGACAAATCGCTCCGATATCACCGATGTGATTGTATAGGCGCTCAAGTTCGAGCAGCATGGTTCGGAGAACGAGTGCACGCCGGGAAACCTCAAGGCCGGCTACCCTCTCAATGGCGTGACAGAAGGCCAGGGTATGTGCAAATGACGAATCGCCCGAAATGCGCTCCGCCAGAAAGACGGCTTTCTGCGGTGTCAATCCTTCCGCAATTTTTTCGGTTCCCTTATGCGTATAGAAGAGCTGTGTGTCGAGATTGATAATCGGTTCACCGGCAACACTGAACCGGAAGTGGCCTGGCTCGATGATTCCGGCATGCACCGGGCCCACCGGAATCTCGAATACACCTTCTCCTTCCACATGTCTGAAATCGAATGATCCCCTTACACGAGGAACGGTGTCACGTTGATCAAACTCCTTCACCATTGGATGGATCTCTTCGGGCCAGTCCGGATGAATAGCAAGCTTGCGAATGTTCGGAAAGGCGATGATGCCAAACCAATCTTTCATTTCTCGTTCGAACCAGTCAGCTGCCTCAAGCGATGAACTGACGGATGGAAGCTCGCGGTGCTGCGCATGCACCGGTACGCGAAGAATAAGAAAGAGATCGTCGGCAGGAAGTGAGAAGACATAATACAACGAGAAGACACCGCGAAGAGACCGTTCGTCATTTGCAGCGATGGTAATAAACCGCGCTTTCAGAGACGAGATGAGAAGGGAACAAAGCTCCGGCAATTTCGAGAGAGCAGCAGGGTGCAATGCCAGGTAGATTTCGTTCGTTGCAGATGCAGGTTCCTCCGTGAGGATTTGTCCTAACACATTGTGAAGCAGTTGTATGTACTCTTGTCTTTTCATCTTCGCTTGCTCATCAGTACCCTTGCACGATCGCAACAGCTCTTCCAATAAAGTCAGAGAGAAACGACGGAATTGCAACACCAAGCAGGAAAAGAAGCGCCACGAGCGCGCCGATTGCGACGAGCGAAGAGGTATCTCCATCGGATTCTTCGATGCGGCGGTGCGGCTCACCGAACACCATTTGCGCTGCATAATAAATGAATCCAATGAAGATTGTCGCCACCACGCCAATGAACATGACACTGGGAAAAATGTTTCCGCTGGCGAATCCTGCTGTCACGATCGTGAACTCGCTTACGAACACACCAAACGGCGGCCATCCCGTAATGGCGAACACCCCAACGATGAGCAGCGTTGCACTCACGGGGATGACTTTGATTGCTCCGCTCACGCGTCGCATGATTTTCGAATCATAGACAAGGCGCACGTTCCCGAGCGTCAGAAACAGAACGAGCTTCGCGAGTGCATTATTGAGAATGTGCAGCAGCGCGCCGAAATATGCGAGTGGCGTTCCCAGTCCAACCGCAAAAATAATTATGCCGACATGTTCGACGCTTGAGTATGCGAGTAACCGTTTGAAATCACGCTGCACGAGTATGAACGGAACGGCAATCCCCATCGACAGAAGTCCGAACATTAGAAACAGTGTTGGTGCGAATCCTCCGGCGACTGCTTTGTTGACAATAATGTAGAAGCGCAACAACGAGTAGAGTGCAACATTCACCAGGCCCGCCGCCATAAGAGCGCTGATCGGGGCCGGCGCCTCGCCGTACGCATCGGGCTTCCATGCGTGCATCGGGGCGAGGCCCGCTTTGGTCCCAAAGCCAACAAGCACAAAGACGAATGCGAGCTTCAAAATATCGGGATCAAGCTGTTGAGCGACTGCAACGAGTGTTGTCCAATTCAAGGCTGTACTTTGCGACGCGACAACGGCTAGGGCGGAAAAATATGTAAGGATGATGCCGAACAATGCCAGACCGATTCCGACGGAACAGAGGATGACATACTTCCATGCCGCTTCAATCGAACTTTCCCGTTCGTAGAATGCCACGAGAAACGCTGTGGCAAGTGTTGTCGATTCGCTCCCGATCCACAAAAAGCCGAGGTTGTTTGAGATGAGGACCAGCAGCATCGTCAGCAGAAAGACGTTCAGCAGCACATAATACAACCGCAGCATCTTTGCGTCGACTTTGCGATTCCGGATTTGCCTGCGGAGATACCCGATGGAGTAGAGTGCAACAACAAACGCACTTCCTGTCACGATCATCATGACATACGCTGAAAGTGCGTCGAGGAAGAACCACCCCTTCGGTGTCATCACCGAAGTTCCGCTCAGAACTGTTGCCGAAAGATATGCCGCACCAACGAACGTCAGGCCTGTACTGACAAGCGTTATCGCTTCGAGCAGCGTTCGCCGCTTGAGGAATGCACAGAGAACGCCCGATACGAAGGGAAGGCCAAGCAGAAGTGAGAAATACAGTGTACTCAATGTCTCAGTCTCCTCAGCGAATCAACACTGACCGTGTCGAACGTTTCATTGATGCGGAAGACGAAGACGCCGAGAATCAGCGCCGCCACAAGGATATCAAAAAAAATTCCAATCTCAACAATAAGCGGCATGCCGTACGTTATCGAAAGACCGGCGAGAAATAGTCCGTTCTCGAGCGTCAGAAGTCCGACAATCTGACTCACCGCCTGCTTGCGCGCCAACATGATGAACAGTCCGATCATCATCATGGCTATGGACTCGGGCAACACTTTCGAGACGGGAAGTGCGTTCATCTTCTGCGCATCAATAATCGGCTTGCCCACAGAGTCGGCAAGAATAACGAGCAGGCCACAGACAAGCAGCGAGGTTGTGATATTCAGATTGAATTCGATTTCTTTGCGCACCTTGATACGATCGATGATCTTGTTCAGCACATAGGGAATGGCGATTGCCTTCACACCAATCGTCAGCACTGCCGCAACCAGAATGTGCGGTTCCCCGAACCCAATGGCGACAACGACGGCAACCAAGCCAAGAAGGAAAGACTGCACTCCGAACAATCGCACATAGAACAGCAGGCTGCGGCTGGAGACAATGAGGAACGCCGTCACCAAAATTGCGACTGCGAGAATTTCCAGGCTGAGGTTGATGGACTGCGTATTGAACATGGTGTGCGCCTACGATCCGATAATGAAGTAGAGGATGAGTGCGAGCAGAGAAAGTACGAACGCAACCATCAATAGCTCGGGCACGCGGAACAATCTGAGCTTCGCATTGCTCGACTCGACAAGTGCAACGAGTATCGCGAGAATACTGACTTTGAGAATGAACGCTCCCAATCCGGTCATCAACGCAACAACAGAAAACGAGGTTGCTATTCCGAGCGGCATAAACATATTGGCAATCAACGCCATGAACACGAACAGCTTCATCTGCGACGCCCACTCGATGCAGGCGAGGTAGCGGCCGGAGTACTCCAGGA
>CAYJNF010000171.1:0-7681 GCA_964370915.1 uncultured Chitinophagales bacterium | reverse complement strand
ATTGGCTGAATGGATTGCTCCGTTCTCACACACAATCAGTGCAACGGGCAGCATATCGATGAAATGAGCGACATCCTCACCACCGCCCCAATTGGGTTCAGTGGAAGAGGATCGCGCATGCTTCAGGACAATATCTGCAGCAATCTTAGTTGGGGGAAGGTTCATGGACATTGATTCTATACGCCCGTTGCTCAGGTTGTATTCCTAACTGATCCATTCGGTAACGAAGTTTCGATCGAGTAAGCCCAAGGATTTTTGCTGCATGAACCTGATTGCCATTGGTGAGTTGCAGTGTCTTCATGATCAAATCACGCACGACCGTTCCCATCGAAACACCTGCCTCAGGAATCTCAAGCATGTAACGGTTGGCAATGTTGCCGGTGTGCGTCGAGCCGTTGACCACCTTGCCGTTCGCCGATTGGAGAAACGCAAAATGTTCAATCGCAAGTGTGGGTCCATTGCCCAACAGTACTGCACGTTCAATCGCATTCCGTAATTCGCGGATGTTCCCCTTCCAGGGTTGATTTTCCAGGAACTGAAGTGCTTCTGCAGAAAGTTTTGGCGGATCCTTGGCAAATCGCTTTGCAAACTCATGCGTGAACGCGAATGCGATAACGCCAACATCTTCCTTCCGTTGACGCAACGGCGGGATCTTCACCGAGGCAACATTCAATCGGTAGAAGAGATCCTCGCGGAACCTTCCCTCCTCCACTTCCTTCGCAAGATCTCTGTTCGACGCGGCAATCACCCGCACATCGACACTCAACTCGCGCGTGCCACCCAGCCGATAGAAGCGCCGCTCCTCAAGAACGCGCAGAAGTTTCACCTGCATATCAAGCGACAGCTCACCGATTTCATCGAGGAAGATTGTTCCCCCGTTGGCAAGCTCGAACTTACCTTGTCGCATCCGTTCCGTTGCACCGGTGAATGCGCCTTTCTCGTAGCCGAAGAATTCGCTTTCGGCAAGATTCTTGGGAATCGCTCCGCAGTTTACCGTGATAAATGCCTTTTCGCACCGCGGACTTTTCTGGAAGATGAACCGTGCAAGAAGCTCCTTGCCGGTTCCGCTTTCACCTTCAATCAGCACGGTGGTGTTGTCGCTCAACGCAAGCCGTTCCGACATTTCAAGAATGCGGCGCAGGGCCTGGCTTCGTCCGATAATTCCGCTTCGTTGACGCTGTTGCTCAAGTTCATCCTGCAACAGCTTGACCTTGCGTTTGAGGCCGGACTGCTCCATGGATTTCTCGATCAGGACGACAAGGTGAGCCAGATCGAACGGTTTGATGACGAAGTCGACCGCGCCTTCTTTCATGGCCTCCACAGCGAGACCAACGTCTGCGTGGGCAGTCATCATCAGCACCGGAACATCAAACGCCTCCTCTCTGACTCTTCGAAGAAGATGCAAGCCGTTTGTCTTCCCCATGAAGATATCGAGAAGAACGAGATCCGGGTTTACTGCAGGCAACACCATGAAGAAATCTTCACCGTTGTTGCAAACGGACACTTCGTACCCGCTTCCGCTGAGTATGTTTTGCAACGTTTCGGTGAGTATGATTTCGTCATCCGCTACAAGAATTCTGCCTTTGGACATACGTGGATTTCCCCCTTAAGGATTATTCACTGGAAAAACTAGCCGCGCAATCGTTCCGCCGCCGACGGCAGGTTCGATCTTGATTTCGGCGTTATGTCTGTCGATGATTTGTTTTGAGAGGGCAAGCCCAAGGCCTGTACCTCCGATCTTTGTCGTGTGAAATGGTTCAAAGAGATGTCGCATGGTCTCGCTCGATATGCCGGGTCCGCGATCAAGAATAATCACCGCAATCTTTTGCTTCGGTGTCTGTCCTTGGAAGTCATCCATCAGGCACGTCGACAAGGTAATCGTCGATCGTTCCGGCGCAACGTCAATAGCATTCTGCACAAGATTGAGAATCACCTGTTCGATCTGCTTTGCTTCGACCTTGACAAGCGGCAGTTCTTTCTCAAGCTGAATTTCCAATACGACATTCTTCTGCGCGCAAGCAGTGTTCAGGAACAGCGCAGCCCCCTGCACAATCTTGTTGATTTGTTCCGGCTGAATCTTCGGTGGCGTTGTACGTGCAAGACTCAGTGTATTCTCAATCACCTTGCCGATCCGTTGTGCGCCTTCGACTGCAAAATCAAGCGCGCCGCGATCTGCAAAATTTTCCGGGAGTCTTTTTGCCAGATATTGCAGATTGAGCGTAATGGCGGCAAGCGGATTTCTGATATCATGTGCGATGCTGGCAGCAAGCCTTCCCATGAACGCCATCTTTTCCGATTGGACAAGATGCTGACGCATTTTTTTCTGCTCGGTAATGTCGAGTACGTACAGGATGATTTTTGCACCGCTCTGTTCCAGAAACGGGCCTGCGCCAAGTTCAACATCGATGAGCGCACCGTCTTTTCTGCGAAGCGAAATTTCCTTGGAGAAGAAAGCACCCGATTGCCTGATTGCCTGAACAGTCTCAGCTTCGCCCACAAATGAGAGGGGTTCCATGCTGGTGAGTTCATCGGCGCTGTAGCCAAGCAATGCCAGGCCTTCGGCATTCACGTCGAGAACTTTCCCGTCCTGCCTGTCCAGCACGAAAATCCCAATACTTGCGTGCTCGAACAGATTCCTGTACCGCGCCTCCGACGCGAGTATCTCACGATTTTTTCGGGCAAGAGTCTCGGCGTACATCTCCAGTTCATGCATCTTCTCTTCAAGCTTCTTTACGATGATCGCATGATGCCGTTCCAAAAACACCTGTTCATCAACCGTCAGTTGTGCAACAGTCCTGATTTCCTCGTCGGGTCCGGCGGCATCAGCTCCATCGTTGCCCGTACCATACTTCTTCCGGGCAAGGGAATTCACGGCCTGAACAAGCGTCGAAAGGCCGTCGTACTTCATCACATACGCGTCAACCCCGATACTCTTGGCAAATAACTGGTCTTCAACATCCACATAGTTGCCCGTGTATATGATGAACGGTATTCCCGCGAGCTTGGGTGATTGCTTCATCTCCTTGCATAGCTGAAAGCCATCGATGGAGGGCATCATCGCATCGGCAACAACTATATGGAACAACTCCCCCTCGAGTTGCTCCAGAGCCTCCGCGCCAGAGGTCACCGAAGTGGTCTCGTACCCCTGATCGGTCAAGACTTCCTCAAGCAGAGAAAGATTCTCCATGATGTCGTCGACAAGCAAAACACGCAACGGCTTCGAAATCGGGAGACTCGATTCGGCAACTGTTGTGTTCGATGTTCTTTCCATTGATGGTCTTTAGACAGTTGATGGATAAAATTGTACATGCAAATGTACAATAGTTATCATGTGGCGACAATACGAGGAACAACGTAATAACGTTGTGCAAACAACGTAAATAGTCGAACGATAATGCTTAGTGGGTGTGGATGAGTGTGTGGAAAACGCGAAGCGAGGAAAAGGAGGGAATATCCGGAGGAAAACTGCGAGGCTCTGTTGCCGGTCGCATCAGAGAAATCAGTGCGGGATGATCGTTATTCCGTTCTTGATGGCATAGTTCACCAACCCTGCCGTGTCGTGAATGTCAAGCTTCTTCATGATGTTGTTGCGATGGGTATCAACAGTGCGAACGCTAATGCTCAGGCGTTGAGCTATTTGTTGGTGGAGATGACCTTCTGCAATCAGTTGGAGGATTTCCCGTTCGCGAGTAGTGAGCGCACGGAGCGATTTCGTTGAATCTGCCGACGTTGAGCTGCGATTGAGATAACCCTCAACAATCACCTTCGACACCGAGGGACTGAAGAACGCTTGCCCGTTGTACACAGAACGAATTGCGGCGTACAGATCCTCAAGAAATGTCGTCTTCAGAACGTAGCCATTCGCCCCACTCTGGACAACTTGCAGAATGTATTCATCGTTATCGTACCCGGAGAGAATTAGAACACGAGCTTGCGGCACTTGCTTCTTGATTTGCCGGGTAGCTTCCAAGCCGTTAAGCACAGGCATCCCGATATCCATGAGCACGACATCGGGCTTGTACTGAATCGTGAGGTCCACAGCATCGCGCCCATTTTCTGCTTCTGCAACAATCTCAAAATCTTCATTCAGGGCAAGCAGTGAAGCAATGCCGCGCCGTACGATCGTATGATCGTCAGCAATGAGTACAGTGATTTTCTTTTGCAGTTCCAACGTTGGTCACGGAAGATATGTAAACACAGGAAAATATACGGAAAGAGATGGGAAAATCAACTACATTCTCCCCAATAATGAGGACGCCCAGTCACGAATGCCTGTTACCGGTCCGAGGATCCACTTCTCAGTTGGCGCATGAGACCTTCAACAACCTTCTCAGTGACGTCTGGCGTGCTGTAGAACCCACTATCGATTTTCGAGTTGACAGCATTCAGCCTGGCCAGTTCATCTGCCGCAAAGCGAAGTTTTGCTTCTTCCGAAAGCTCAACCCGATCTTTGAGGTCGGCATCTCGAACCTTCGACTCTTTCGCCTTCTTGTTCCCATCGTTCGTGGGAAGTATGGAGCGCGGACCCGAGCCAATCTTATCTACTGACATGCCATCTCCTAACGTGAATATGCGAGTAGTCGTCGTTGGTTTTGCGCAAGTCTCATCTCGCACGCCACCTCTGTCTTCTTCCTCGTGAATAAGGTAATCAATTCCTGGTCAACTTGTTTCAATGAATCAAGCAGTGGCCGAAGCTCGTCGACTCGTCTTCCCTTGGCAGCGCAGTAATCAGCAATCAGCGACGATTCCTTGTTGAGCAACGCTTCGCGCTCGTCGAGTTGCTGTGCGACCGAGGGAAAGTCTCCCTGCTCTACACTCAGACACAGCGCTTTGGTAACATCCACAAGCGCCTGCAATACCGATTGCGTTATGTTGCCCTGCTGCTTCATCTAGGCGTTTCCATCGACAAGAAGTCCCAACAATTTGCTCAGGCGCGATGCGATACGCAGAGCGTCTTCAGCGGGAATCTGGCGTATCACTTCCTGGGTCCTGCTGTTCACAATCTTCAGGACCATTTTGTCGGTTTCTTTATCCACCGAAAAGTTCAGCTCGGTATGCATTGCCTGCAGGTTCTCGTTGATGTCCTGAACGATCTTCTCAACGTCTTCCTGCAAAGGCTTCTCCGCTTTCGGCAACGGTTGCACTGGAGCAGCAGTCGCCTGTTCAGCCTGCTGAGCTGTTGCGCGAGCATTCACGGGCATGATGTACGCCGCGGGCTGCGCCGGCTCTGTTGTCATGATTGTTAGTGACATTGTCAAGTTCTCCCGGTTCTTTCTAGCCGTATAGTTGCGTTAACAGTGTTGAAATGGTGTCGGACTGCAGCGAGATTCTTGTCATGGCATTGTACAGCGACTCATACTGCTTCCGAAAAGATTCCACCTTCAGATTGATCTGGGCATTCGTCCGCGTCAGCGATGTTGCGATGTTCGTGATCTGGTTGTTTGTTCCGTTCTGCGCGATCTCCAACTGGCCGCCTGTAGCGGTGAATGTTTCCATCAGTGTGTTCAGCTGCGACCCGATACCATTTGACGAGTTGAAGAGATCGGAAATCTTGCGCGGATTACTTGCCAGGGCCTCATCAAATGTCGTCATATCGCTGAGACTCAGCGTGCCGTCGGCATTCGTCTTGATCCCGATCTGCGACAGCAGCGATGGATTGCCGCTCGTAACGCTGCTGATGCTGCTGCCAATGATCGACCGCATGTTGATCCTCAGCGTCTTGAACACCTGGTCACTTGCAAGTACCTCTCGTGTCTTGTTATCCGGATTCACTGACGTCTTCGCGGTCAGATAGCTGAGTGCCTCGTTGTATTTCGTTATGAAATCCTGAATTGTTGACTTGATCGACGTCTTATCAGAACTGATCGTCAATGTCACAGGAGTGTCGGTCGGAAGCTGCACGCCTTTCAACTCTACCGTCACACCGGTGAGCACGTCGCTGACCGAATTCGATCCACGCACGATGTCAATGCCGTCAAGCTTGAACTTGGAATCAAGCAGTGTGGTGGATGCGTACAGAAAACCACCGTCCGTGGCCGTTGAGCCTGTCCGCCCTGAAATGACGGAAGCGCCAAGTCCGATCGAGTTCAGCACCGTGCCCGTTACATCGGACATACTCACTGCCTGCGCTGAGCCAGTGGATTTGCTTGTAAACACCAACCTGCTTGTGCCACTGGTATCTGCAACCACCGCCGCAGTTACCCCGGCTGTGGAGGCATTGATTGCGGTCGCAAGATTACTCAAAACCGTACTGTTCGATTCTCCGGCCGCCACGTCGAAGTTAACATTCACCGCCGTGCCATTGACCGAAATGCTGAGAGTTTTCGTGCCTGCACCTTCTGTGTCCGCAATCGACGTTGCAGTGCTTGCAAGCTGGGATGAAATCACCTTGTCCGCTTTCGCAAGCTGTGTAACGAGCAAGGAATGCGTGCCTGTCGCAGCGGTCGACGTTGCAGCACCGGTTGCCACCGTTGCAAGTGAACTTTCAAAAGAGAATGTGCTGAACCGGGATGTCGTTCCGGTTTTCTTCAAATCTTTGGCCATAGTATTCAGCGCACTGAGTTTTGATTTGAGTTCGGCGAGAACGGACAAGCGCGCGTTCAGCGATGTCTTCCTGTTCTCCAAGAGCGTCACCGGATTACTGATACTGTACCGGTATTGAGAAACCAGGGACTCGATCTGTTGATTCGTTACTGTGCTGATTGTGCCCATGACTGGGACTCCTTCATTCGCTTTACAGCTTGAACGCTTCACCCCACGCTGAACGAAGCTCTTCCATCACCTCAAGTGCTTCCGCGGGTTTGCTTTGACGCAAACAATGTTTTGCATACTGATACAGCCTGTAGAGACTCAACGCAACATCTTGATATTCAAAATTCAATGCCGCGATCAATTCATTGATCGCCCTGGTCGCCAACTGATTATCGTCTTTCTTGATTGC
Source organism: uncultured Chitinophagales bacterium (assembly GCA_964370915.1). Lineage (GTDB taxonomy): Bacteria > Bacteroidota > Ignavibacteria > UBA10030 > UBA6906 > CAADGV01. The sequence goes on along the minus strand of CAYJNF010000171.1, from coordinate 741 downwards.
CTGTATCGCGACGGCATAGAGCCGATGAATCACTTCCACCGGGGACAGATTCATCATTTGTTCATTGCGATAGGTATTCAGTGCGGAGTTCACTCTCACTCCGGCATACGCCCGATCAATCATGGGCACGATTGTTTGTTGCGCTGCTTGCATTCTGCTTTCAGTTTGAATTAGTGGATTCGTCGTCAATCCTAATTAAGAGGAAGGAGGGCGCCTTACGGGGCGCCGCTCCCCCTGACCTTCAGATCACTGTTTCCTCAACGAAACAATGACAGGAAGACCTGCGGCGATGAATTCGCCTGCGCCAACATCGACGTCGATGTTTGCTGGAGAATCTGAAGCTTTGCAGCTTTGATCTGCTCCTTGGCAATGTCGGCATCGAAGATACGGCTCTTTGCCGATTCGGTATTGGTGATGGCCGTGTTCAGGTTTGCTTCTTTTGCTGACAACCTGTTCAAGGACGAACCAATGGTACCGACTGCCGTGTTGACCGTAACGAGACCGGTATCAACCGTCAAGCCTGACACATTAGCCGACGTAATGCTACCAGCTGCCGTACCAAGCAACGATGCAGACGAAACACTCGCGCTGAATGCCACCGAGAATGTTTCCGTGCTGCCTTCGCCAACCTGGAAGTTCTGGGAGTAGGTGCTGCTCAAGAGTGCCACTCCGTTAAACTTCGTGGTTGAAACGATGTCATCGATTTCCGTCGCCAGAGCGCTGATTTCTGTTGCAATAGCG
>CAYJNF010000170.1:1753-7703 GCA_964370915.1 uncultured Chitinophagales bacterium | reverse complement strand
GACACGGACAACTTCGAGTTTCGCCAGGAGCTGAAACAGAAGTCGGAAGTTCTGCAGGCGATTCTGGCAAAACTCATCCGGTCAAAAGTGATGGTCGTGAACTGACCGCGCTACCGTGTGAAGCCTTTGCTCAGGATGCGCAGCATTGCATCATGGATGGTGCCGTTGGAAGCAAGCACCTGCTTTTTGTAGATCGACGTTTCCTGCCCGTTAAAATCCGTTACTCGTCCCCCTGCCTCGCGAACGAACAGAATTCCCGCCGCCATGTCCCATGGATTCAAGTTGACTTCCCAGAATCCATCGAACCGTCCCGCCGCAACGTAGGAAAGATCAATCGCCGCGGAACCGAGCCGCCGGAGTCCACGAGCCTCGGCCAGAAAATTGACGAAATGTCCGATTGCATTATCGGGGTTCTGGGCGATGTCGTAGGGAAAGCCGGTCACCAGCAGGCTATCAATCAGTGCGGATGAGGATGTCACTTTCATGCGTTTGCCGTTGAGATACGCACCCGAGCCTTTTTCGGCTGTGAACAGCTCGTCAAGATTCGGATCGTACACAACACCGGCAACGATCTCGCCTTTGTATTCGATGCCGATGGTAACGGAAAAAATGGGGAGGCCGTGCAGGAAGTTCGTCGTGCCGTCCAGCGGATCGATCACCCATTTGTAGTCGGATGACGTATCGCTCGCGCCGCTTTCCTCGGCAAGGATGGCATGATGCGGATAATGCCGTTTGATCATGCCGATGATCTTGGCTTCCGATCCCTTGTCGATTTCCGAGACGAGGTTGCGTTCTTCGCCCTGCTTCACTTCGATATTTTTGACTCGTCCGACACTGTACTTCAAAAACTTTCCCGCTTCTTTGGCGGCTTCGATGGCAATGTTGAGCATAGACCTATCCGTTAAGTTCGCCTGCTACACTAAGAATTTGTTTGTACATCTTTTCGCTAACTCTGAAGTTAGCCTTCATCCTCATGTCATCAAGTGTACTTTTGATTTCAGAAAGAATGCCTCTGCGTTTTGCCTGAAGGAGTACGCCTAGCAATCCGGTGACACGAATCTGATATAACCGTGCCATTGCCCGTCCTCGCTTTTCGTCAATCAGGAGCAAATCAGCTTTGGTTTCCACTGCAAGAGCAATTGCTTCCGCTTCGCCTCGATCCAACTTCTTGGTAAGTTCCTTCAAGAGATCATTATTGTGGCACGGCAAAACTTCAGCCCACGGTGGAGCGCCTGCAAGTTCTGCCGCTCCTGGTTTTCCTTTGCCGGATATTGCTATCTCCTCAAAGACAGACTGTGGAATGATAACAGATGTGAACAACTGAGGAAGGATGTCAAGTTTCCCTACTGCCGACAGGTTGAGAATGGGACTCGCATCGCTGATGACAATCATCTGTTGTCCAACTCTTCCATAGTTTTGATGTCGTCTCGAAGGTCTTCAGTGGAATAATGAATTGGAACGTTGTGTTCGGCAAGTATCCTTTGGAATTCCAGGCGGTCAACGCCAAGAAATCTGCTTGCCTGAGCAAGTGTCAGCTTTTCCTCGCCATACAGCATGACAGCAATATCTTGTCGAAGTTCTTCTTCCGTTCTCTGGGTTTGGCGGATCAGCTCGTCACTTAATATCAGGCTCATCTCGATTCTCCTTCCTCCCTGCTTAAACAGGCCGTGTATAAACACGTGCGCTAGTGGCTAAGACCACTCGCGACTATTGACTCTCATTCCGTTTTTGACACAATCTCTGGCTTAAAGGTACAAACAAGGATAGGGCGAGTCAACTCCACGCTCGCGTTCTTGCGCGGGGAAGTCATGCTCTGATTGAATTTACCGAATCATAAAAGACAGGGAATTGAAGATCGTTCCGTCCAGTGGGTGCCCTTCGCCGCTGTTGTACTGGGCATGATCAAATGAAATATCAAAGTGTCTTGAGAGGAACGTGAACGTGTCGTCCGCCGCAGCTTCGGGAGCTGTGACGCCGATGGCTTTGAAAATCCCACCCAACCGGATTCCGACTCCCTGCGTTGTATAGTTTCTGTTTCCAAAGTTCGGCGACTCAGCGTAGGACCCGCCGCGTAAGTAGATGAACTCGCCGAGATTCAATTCCCATCCTTCGTGCAGGCTGGCCCTGTCGGTTTTCGAGAGATCACCGCGGACAACCTGCCTGAAGAATGAAATGTCGCCGAGGCCCGATTGGTACGAAAACGTTCCATTCGAGTAACGGGTGACAAGCACGTCCTCGGCTTCACGAGCAAGTGTCAAAGTGATGATCTTCCAGGATTGAGTGTTACTATGTGCGACAAGGCCGAAGTCCGCACTCAGTCCGATGGTTGCATTTCTCGGGAGAGGATCGGCGAACGCGTCCTGTGCATAGACAACTAATTCGTCGCTTATGTTGCATCGAGCATATCCAAACGTCAGGTTGACCAATGGCTCAATGCCGGGATAGATGTCAACGGACTCGATTCCTGCTTTTTTCAGAATGTTGACGAGAGGCACCTGTGCGAGTATTCCAAAATCTATCGCCAGAGGAGTTGCTTCGGCCGGCGATGCTTGACCGGCAGAAATAGGAGCGATACTCGATCGAACCATTTTGAGATTTGATCCTATGCCCAACCTTAGGAAAAAATCTACACCAATGCCGAGACTGAGGTTGTGCGACTTCTCGCTCGCCCGAAACAAATCTAATTCTGTCCCGCTGGCGTTCGTCCGGATGACGTCGCCAAGGTCCAGAAGGATATTTGAGTAGCCAACTCCAATGCCAACCGGAAACGGTAGCCCCAGCATTTCACTGACGTTGTAGCCGCCACTTACCGCCCAAACACCATACGCGAGATCACTCATTCCGAAGCTTGGAAGCCAATACGTTTTGGGCGCGTACAAAGACGCGGCGAAGTAGTTGTTAAGGCTGAACAACCCTAATTGAGCCGGGTTGGTGATTGTGCCGATAGGATTTTCGGAAACGACAGCAGTCCCTGTGTTGCCGCGTCCGTTTGCATCCGGCGAGGGCGCTATCAGGAGAAAGGGAACCGCGGTTTCTCCCTGTGCATGTGAGCGAGTGAATGAAAAGAAAACAACTGACAGAACGATGGAGCAGCAGACGATTGATCGCATAGATCCTCCGCAATTAACGATGACGAGAAGTTGTGGTAGATGAACGGAAAGAACAGTGAGATGTGATCAATCGATCAAGTGATAGTTCCGCTTGTGGGACAGAATTCCTACTCCAAAGTTCTGCAGATTTTCAGTTGGAGTCAATTGGGATGTTTCTTTGCCAGTACCTTCTTCAGGCGATCGGCGTGAATGTTGTTCATCCTGAACCGTATCGTAATATGGTTTCCTTCGTACGACTTTTCAAGAATCTCTGCAATGTCATGAATCTGTGAAACCATCTGATAGTCGGATTGGTTGAATGTCATTGTCTGCTCGGAGATATTCGCGTCAAGCAGCTCAATGATCTTCGCCTCAAGTGCGCCGGTGTTGATTCCCCGTGCAGCAGAAATGAACACGGCATTGCTGTACCGCTTGCCGAGATACGAGATGATGCTCCGGTCTTCTACCTTGTCGATTTTGTTGAAGACGTAGATCATCGTCTTGTCATGGGCATGAAGATCGGCAAGCGTGTTGTTTACAACCTCAATCTGCTCCTCGAAGAGCTGATGGCTGATATCGACGACATGCAATAGGATGTCGGCCTCGGTCACTTCCTCGAGCGTGCTTTTGAATGAAGCAACAAGATGATGCGGCAACTTGCGGATAAATCCGACCGTATCGGACAAAAGAATTTTATGCGCAGGTGAAAGGCTGACCAGTCGCACTGTCGAGTCGAGAGTTGCGAAGAGTTTGTCCTCAACCAGCACATCGGCGCTGGAGAAATAGTTGAGCAATGTTGATTTGCCGGCATTGGTGTACCCGACCAACGCGACGCGTGGAAGTTTGCTGCGTCCTTTGCGTTGTTCTGCGCGTTCACGGGCGATCTGATCCAGCTTCGTGCGCAGATTGCTGATGCGTGTCCGGATGGCGCGGCGGTCCGTTTCAATCTGTGTTTCGCCGGGACCCTTGGTGCCGATGCCGCCGAATTGTTTGGAAAGGTGAGTCCACTGTCGGGTCAGGCGCGGCAGCATGTATTGAAGCTGTGCAAGCTCGACTTGCGTCTTGGCTTCGCTTGTTCGTGCACGCGACGCGAAGATGTCGAGTATGATACCGCTGCGGTCAACAATTTTGCATTTGATGATCCGCTCAAGGTTACGGACTTGCACGCGCGACAGATCGTCATCAAAAATCACGATGTTGATCTTCTCCCGATCAACCATGTCGGCAATCTCCTGTGCCTTGCCGCTTCCGATGAACGATGCCGGATCGATGGTGTGCCGTTCCTGCACCACCGTGTCGACCACCTCTGCTCCCGCAGAATCAGCCAGAAGTGCGAGCTCTTCGAGGTAGTCTTCGACGCGCTGGCGCAATGCATTGGCGCGGGCACTCCGGTCGGTCGCCAATCCGAAATCGGAAGAAAGCTCGCTGTCGCGCAACGTGCTGGCGATTGCCCGCGATGCAACGCCGACGAGAATCGCACGTTCTTTGCTCTTCGCTGTTTCTATCAATTCCACACTCTTCCTCTACACTTTCTGTTCTGATTTCTGCTCACGTCCGACTATCATTTCAACGAACGCAAGCAGTAATGCGAGTCCGATGAAATGCTTCCAGAGTTCGACACCGTACCGTGTTTCAAGCACGTTCGTTTCAATGCTGCTTCCCATGGGGAGGGTTCTGATTTGATCCGACTTCAATCCGAGCCGTGCGAAGAACTGCGTTTGATCGTCGTCGCCGATGGGCTGCAAATTAGTTTCTTCTGGCGCAATGTTGACGGGAACGGCATACAGCAACTCTCCATCTTTGCCGGACGATTGTTTTCGGAGTTGGTAGATTCCCGTTTCGGTTGAGTTCTGGGACGTGAACGTCGCGAGTCCGCTGCGTGTTGAGAACTGCGGGATAATCCGTTCGTCAACGCCCGACGGAGAACGCAAGACGTAGACTTCTTGTTCCGTCCGATTAGGCACACGCAGACTGACTTTGATCTCGTCGCCAACAGTCACTGATTGCATCGTGGGTTTTTGAGAAAGATACAAACCCGAACGATAGAGTAGCGGAACGAACAAACCTTTCAACGGAAAATCAGACCAGGTCAATCCTGCCTCAACGGAGAAGAGTAATACTCGTCCTGCGCCGTGCTGATATTCCGTGAGGAAACTTGTTCCATCCGACAAAGAAATGATCGAGCGTCCCTTTACTCCGGCTTGCGGAACGATTGCGGTGTACACTTTGGGCGATTCGATCTCGGGCTGAGTCCGCTTCGATGCTTGTTGCTCGAACAATTCTGCAAACAGCGGATGTTGAAAGTCAATCTTACTGAATGAAACAAAGCTCCCTTGCGTTGGCGGCGGATAGGAAGTGATGGTCCCGAATATGCGTGCGCCTTGCGCCTGCGGAATGCTGAGTTTTGGAAAGAGCACGGTGTTGTAGTTGGTGATATCCATTTCGCGCCCGGCAAATATCAACACGCCGCCGCCTGCACTCACAAATTGTGCAATACGGTCCGCATCGCCGGTCGAGAACGTCTTCACTCCGACAAGCATCAAGATATCATACTTCTGGAGATCGAACGTTGAGATGCGGTTCTCATCCGACTGTTCAACTCGGAAGAGTCCAGCCGATGCAGAGTCTCTGTCCAACGTCAGTGCGAGGGAAGGGAGACGCGTATCGTTCTGCGAAGCGCCGATGGCAAGCACGCGAAGTGCAGCCGGGACATCGACGGCAAAGAACCGCTTGTTGTCAGGCTCGAACGCGTCATCCTCAATCTGTAAATATCCCTCCAACATGCCGCGCCGTTTTGGCGTGATGGACAGCGTGACGTTTCCGGAATTCTGTGAGGCGACGTCGATCGATTGTTGCACCAC
>CAYJNF010000170.1:0-1653 GCA_964370915.1 uncultured Chitinophagales bacterium | reverse complement strand
TTCAGTTGTTCGAGCGCCTGTTGTATTGGCGCTGCCGAGTGAGACGCGGTAAACACTGTCGCATGTTTCACCTCGGAGAGTTTGACGAGATATGCCTCGTCGCCATCTTTCATGAGGTCGAGTATGCGCGATGCCATCTCCTTTTCCTGATTGAACAGTGGGCCACGCTCATTACGAACGGCGGTGCTGGGCGAATCATCGAGGAGCAGCACCATCGTGGTTCGTGCATGGGTTGACCCTCCGAGCGGGAATCCGGCGAGCGAACCGCGCAACGCCGGTCGCGAGAATGCCATCACGACCGCAATGATAAGCAGCGTCCGCAAGGCGAGCAGAAGCCACTGACGAATCTTCACCCGCCGCATCTTTGTCTTCTGAAGTTCTTTCAGAAATTGGAGCGTGCTGAATTCAATGGTCTTCAGCTTACGCAGATTGAGGAGATGGATGATGATCGGGATGGCGGAGGCGATGAGGCCAAACAGTAACAGGGGATTGAGAAACGTCATGAATCAAATCTTTGTGAAACGGATCATTTGTTCAGCAGAAAGGTACATGAAAAGAGGACTGAAATGCAACTGACGTGGAAAACAACCGTGAGGACCGGGAGGCGCCGGCCTGTCGCCTCTGCTCCTTGCAAATGTGATTTCCCTTCAGTATCGTATGGCAGTTACCTACCGGGCGCGAATGCTCTTCCCAAATCAGAGCGTATGATTGGGGAGGGCTTGTTCCATCCATGTCGCCATGTTCCCGCTGTTCCTGAGCGGGGTGTTCTTCAAAAGCAATCAACTCCGGGCGTTGACCTGATGCTTCGAAATCACAATTTCTGATTTCAAGTCGGGCGGTCTTCGGAGGGCTATATGCATGGAAGCAACAGAATCGCCGGGAGGGATCACGAGTTCGCTTGATCGAGTTCTAAAACAGAACTAAACGACATCGTGTCGTGATTTGTCGTTGCGTTGGTCAGAAAGCGACACGGTTCGTGAATACAGTGGTTATACGCCATTGGGCTCAACACTATGAACAATTGGATATTTACAGTTACACAGCACAAAGTTGACGGCGAAGCCTTCACCGCTGACGATATTTTCAGCCAACGGATGAATGATCAGTTCTGGGGGCTTGGCGAGAAGACTCCAAATCGCCGTTCGCTAAAGAAAGGAGACCGGGTCGTTTTCTACGTCGGGCTTCCTCTGAAGGAATTTGCCGCCTCGGCAATACTAGCGTCAGACTCTTTTCAACTCAGTGCTGACCAAAAGGAAAAGCTTGGACATGGAAAAACGTTCTATCGCTCAGAGTATGGTGTCTTCCTTGCTGACATACAAGTGTGGGAGGCCCCTCATCGGGTTGAGGACTTGGTTCCTGGCCTCAAGTTCATCGAGAACAAAGAGAGTTGGTTCGCATACTTCCAAGGAGGGGTTCGTCAAGTTTCTGAGAATGACTTCCGAACAATAACCGAGGGGCGAGAACTCACCTTAGCCGAGAAGCTCACATCAACCAAGGACATTGTGAGCGAATCTCAGTTCGCGCTTGAAGCTCATCTTGAGGAATTCATTGACCAAAACTGGAAGCACATCAATTTCGGTTCAGAGCTTGTCCGTTATGAAGTCGAAGACCAAAACGGGCGGCAGTTCCCCGCTGGACCCTGGAGTATTGACT
>CAYJNF010000169.1:264-7706 GCA_964370915.1 uncultured Chitinophagales bacterium | reverse complement strand
GCTGTTCGCCGAGTGATTCTTCTTTGCTTAGTCGGCATGATAGAAGACGTTGACCCGGGCCTTGTATGCGCAATCGTCCTTCTTGCGCGGATCGTGAGTCGCAACAACGCTCCAACCCGATTGCGTCGCAGCGTTCTGCAAACTCGATGTCAGTTGATCGAACTGCCCCTGGGTCTTACGCACCACAAATTCGTACACACCGTACTCCTTCTCGGAGGCATAACCCGCAAGACTTCCGACTACAACCCACAACATGAGAATAACAAGTCTCCTGAAGTTCATTGTCATTGTTTTCCTTGAGTGATTGATGATTGATATGACAGCCATCAGCTAGAGACGTGGACGATGGCGAAGCCATGCCTTTGGCAGATGTAGCATTTTCACACTAACACTGTCGTTTTTGTTTCAAATACGACGTCTGCATTGATGAAACCAGGTTTTCGTCCGCGTCTCTAGCCCTCCAACACATCATTGGTCGACATGGATATGATGTAGTCTTTGATCTTGGAACAGTCAGTTGATATGCCGTACGCCTCACATGTCCGACACTCATTGGTGGCGGAGACATCGGTGCTCAGTTTATAACTCCAGCAACCTTTGCTGTGACCGCGATATGCAGAACATTGCTGGCGTTTTCCATCCGGGCAGTGTTTCACCTTCCAGCACGGGATGAGTGACTGAAGACTTTGAATGCCTCCGATGCCAATTCTCTTCTCGTTGATAGCCCGCCGGATACAGTTGATGTGATCGATATCGTTCTGCGAGTACCGGCGCTGGTTGGTGTCCGTCCGGAACGGAACCAGAAGCCCCTCACGCTCATACATTCTGATTGTGTGCACGGAAATGCCCAGCAGGCGCGCTGCCGAACCGATGGAATAAACGGGTGTGTCTGAGTCAACCGCCATGAGCTGAACAGCCTGCCTTGCATGATTGGATGGCAATACTTGCTACTCTAGAATGTCAACTTATATGCCATCCGGGGATGGAGTGAAATCTGATAATCTTTGCAGCGGAGGAATTGCGTTTTCTGTTTCTGGGAATCTTATACCTGATAGACATGGAAGAGTGCTTGAGCGTGCAGTCAACTGGTGGGACGATCAAACCAATGTGTCCGGCCAACAAAGCAGCCTATTTGAAATCTGTCAATCACATTGTTTTTGGAGGAAGCATGAGCGCTGATGGCAGACTTTCGCGGCGCAGTCAGTGTTTATTCAGACAGATATTGATTGGCAGGATTGAGAATGAGGGGAGCCGTGATTCTCAGTTTTCGGAATGCATAGCTTGGTCAGTCGCACCCAACGGAGACTATGTCGCCGACGAGTTACCTACTCAACGACTTCACCGAGTGCTCTTCGCTGGCAGAGCATTATACTCTGCGGGCGTGTTGATGTTGCGCAGCTGATTCTGGAATTGGTCGAGTTGAAGAATCGAGACGCGAGAACCATATCGCTCAAGGAAGGCGTGAACCTGTTTCTTGTCTGCGCGAAGCTCCGCCTCGAGTTCCGCAAGGAGAATTGTTGGATAGATTCCAATCAGAGGGTGAGAATTCGATTCGTCCTTTGCAATTGCTATTTCATCGGGACGCGCGTGTTCGAGCATCTCCACGATGAGTTCCGTGGTAATGAACGGAGTATCACACGACACGATGAACACCGATGGCGTTGTAGCATGAACAAGCCCTGTGTGTATTCCCGCGAGCGGTCCGCAATCGCAGAAGAGGTCTGGATAGATGGGCAGATTGAGAAATGAATATTCTTGCTGTCTGTCGGAGATGACAATGACATGCGGAAGGATTTGCAGGAGCGTTTCCGCAATGTGTTGGATAAACGGTTTGCCGTTGTACTGCAGAAGCGCTTTGTCCTCGCCCATCCGGGAACTCCTGCCGCCTGCGAGAATAACTCCCGTGACATCCGTGGCGTTTATCATTCCGGGCACCTCATTTCAACAAGGGCAAGAGCAACTTGCCTCCTGCAATCAAAAGCAAAAACCCCACCAAGACTTGTAGAAAAACCGCACCAACACGACGAGCACCGAGGTAAGAACCAAGAAAGCCACCTGCAAGCACAAACATGCCGAGAACCGCCATTGAACCGGTCGACACGTTGCCGCGCGACAGATGTCCGGCAAGACCACTCAATGAATTGACGACGATGAATGCGCTCGACACTGCGGCGGTTTGCTTTGCATCTGCCCACCCAAGGAAGAGTAGAATCGGGCTGAGAAAAACTCCACCGCCAATTCCAACCATCCCCGAAATGAGACCGAGGACAACTCCAATCAACAAGCACCACATCCAACTTCGTGTTTCCTGCTCTACGGATGATACCGCTTTCACTTCACGAAGAAACAACATGCGCAGCGCAGCAAGAATCAGGGCAAGGCCAAGGATCAAACCAAATGCCGTCGACGAGAGAGGGATCAGTCCGCCAACGTATGCAGCAGGAATGGAACCGATGATGAATGGCTTGAGCAACCGGAAGGAAAAGAATCCGCTTCGTAAGTAGACGACGAAGCCAATGCCGGCGACCAGGATATTCAGTATGAGTGCTATCGGGACAACGGCAGACGTTGCCACGCCCGTCAAGGCAAAGAGCGCAAGGTAGCCTGAGGCACCGCCGTGTCCCACACTTGCGTACAACATCGCAACGAGAAAAAACAGCGGCAGAATCCACCATGCAAGTGTGAGATCAGGCATTGCCGCCTCCGAGTGTTACGCAAGCAAGCGTCGATGTGATGGCATCATCCTCCTATGTCGATCATCGTTCCGTAGTCTGATTCAACGAGCTGCCCGACGGGCACATGTTCCGCGGGTTTCAGAAGCACAGCGGAACGAATCAGCCCCTCAATCGTTTCGTTCGATGCACCATCCCGGATCGTCTGACGCAGGTTGATTTCTGCCGGATGAAAGAGGCATGATTTGAGAGAACCATCCGCCGTGAGACGAAGCCGGTTGCATGAACTGCAAAAATGCTCGGACATGGACGTGATGAAACCTATCGTCCCTGTCCAACCACCAATGGAAAAATCCTTTGCGACCGACGAGAGATCACTCGAGTGTGTAACAGGAATCAGCTCATGGTGTTGCTCGATCTTCTTTTTCATTTCTGCAAATGGTACGAATGACGCAGAGTTCCAGCGGTTGAATTTGAATGGCATGTATTCAATGAACCGGACATTCACCGGGCGATGATGCACAAACTCGACAAAATCAAGCAACTCATCATCATTGATTCCCCCCATCACCACAACGTTGAGTTTGAGTGGAGTGAAGCCAACAGCAAGTGCAGTGTGAATACCTGCTATCACATCATCATAGTGATCGCGCTGCACAATCTGACTGAATCGTTCGGGGCGAAGTGTATCGAGACTGACGTTCAGATGTGTAAGTCCTGACTCCTTGAGCGCGCGGGCATGGTGCGCCAGCAACACGCCATTTGTCGTCATGCCAAGTGTCTCGATGCCGGGAATGCGCGCAAGTCGTGCAACGAGCGACACGAGATCTTTTCTGACAAGCGGCTCTCCGCCGGTAAGACGGATTTTCGTAACGCCGGCTGCGGCGACAATTCGACTTATTTGCTCAATCTCATCAAACGTCAGCAGCTCTACGCGAGGTCGCAGGTTGCGGCCCTGCTGCAATGCACCAGCAGCTCCATCATGATCCAACGGAGAGGGCTGGCAATACGTGCAATGCAAGTTGCACCGGTCGGTAACCGAAATGCGGAGGTACGTGTGCCGGCGGCCAAAAGAATCGACGAGCGGATTCACTTCTTCTTTCGTTTGGTCTTTTCGCCGTCGATGGTCTCATCAATCCAACTCAGTCCGGCCATCATCGATGGCAGGCCGATTGTCGGCAGGGCGAGTAATGCCGCGTGCCGCAGCTCGTCGGGCGTTACGCCTGCCTCCAGCGCTTTACGCACATGCGAGTGAACGGCGCCTTCAAGCCGCGACCCGATGGAGATGCCCAGTTTGATGAGCGCGCGGGTTTTCTCGTCAAGCGGACCTGCTGCATGAACAGCGCTTCCAACCTGCTCGTAGGCACTTGCAACGGCAGGAAAATCCTCGGTGAATTTTCTGAAACGTTTCGGCGGTTTTGGCATGACGGGCCCTTTCTGTAAGATCATGACAGTGTGTTCAAAAAACAAAAACCCATCCGTTGATAGAAGGATGGGAAGATGACGCAGACGCTTGTCTGTCAAACGACAGCGTCCACGAATACTGCAACCCTCTCCTTTCCAAACGTCCCGCGGAACGGGACTCGCCCCGATTGGCGGGGCGGGCCGGGTGGCGCTGCCGTTTCCAGCAACACCGTTCTCTCACAACGCCTGTGAGAGGAGTCCTGAGACTCATCGTCCGCGGCGCCATTTCACAGTGAGGCAGGCGACGCGGCTCGGAGATATGTTGTGAAGAACAATGCTCTGTGAAAATACCTTTTTCGCGGGACTTACGCCAATGCTTTTGCTGCTTCCGGCTTTAACAGCCTTCTTTCTTTTTCTTTTTCGGTGCGCCCGTGGCAGCGGATGCCGATGGCATCTCCAACTTGGGCATCGCGAGCTGCGGAGTTGTCTTCGTATCTGTTGTCCCCGTTCGCGGTGAGCCGCCAAAGAACGTGCTCACTGATTTTCTTTTCTCAAATGCCGCCTTCTCATCGGCAGTTGCGTTGTCGGCAATCGACGGGAACAGAATGCGATCCTTCCATTCCGCCAATCCGTCTCTGAGTATGTAGACGTTCTTGAACTGTTGCGCCTTCAGGAAAAACCACGCCTGTGCCGAGTGAATTCCACCTTCCGAATAGAGGATGATTTTTTCGTTCCTCAGCAATCCGCCGTCAAACAATGAAGCGACAGGTATGTTTTCAGCTGTTGGAATATGATACTCCGCAAACTCCTTTTCAGAGCGAACATCCACAAGCCTGTAATCGGCTTTTCCTTTGATGATCCAGTCGGCAAGTTCGTCCACCGCAATGTGGTCGGTCTGCTTGTCGACCAGCATAGCAAGATCTTTCACGTTCATCGTGGCAGTATTTCCCCTATAGGGACTTCCGGCAAAGATGGCAAGAAACCCAAGAACCCCGACGACAATTGCCAGTTTCTGGTTGAGTGATAACTTGAATGCTTTCATTATTGAACTCCTTTTGCCTTTGCGGCAAGTTTCTTCTCAACCCATTCTGCGCCAACAAATCCACCGACGGCCATCAACACGACAAGAAACACCACGAGTCCGTACGAGACGCCGAACAGTTCGGGCAACGTGATTCTTCCCATGGCACTTGAAGAGTAGAAATCTTTGAGCAGAGGGTACGCTTCGCCGAAGACAAACACGCCTGCAATAATTCCGGTCACATACACCATCGCGTCATATCGTCCGGTCGCTGCCGAGACGCATGAAGTGCCCGGACAATAGCCGCCGATCACGAACCCGACGCCAAGAATCAATCCACCGACGATTTGCGGAACAAGATACGTCGGGCTGACATAGACCAGCGACAGGTCGACGATGCCGAGCACGGAAAGCCAGAAGAGACCGATCATAGCAGTGACAATAGCCGTGAACATGACTTTGAATACCGTCATGTCAGTGAAATAGAATTGCGCGGCGAGCTTTCGTCCGCTGCCGAAGCCTGCACGTTCAAGGAAAAATCCGAACCCAATACCGATGATGAATGCCACGATCAGGCTTGCTTCATCACCAAAGAGGCCAAACTTGAAAAATGGTGCGTTCATGTCCATTGTCTCCTGAAAAAGTATGCAACTGCATATCCACCTGCAAACACAGCAAGCATGAATGCCCAACTGCCGACGCCTAACACCGCACCGCCTGTTAACGCTTGACCGCTTGTACAACCGCGGGCGAGCTTCGCGCCAAATCCCATAATCCCGCCGCCGAGAAACGCGAACACCAAACGTTTGCCCGATGAGATGCGGGGGCCTTTTTCGATCGTGCCTTTCAACCGGTGGGCAAACAATCCCGAAATAAATCCGCCAGCCACCACGCCAAGCACTTCAAACACAAGCCAGTCTTTAAGCGGATGGTGTGTTCCATCGCCAAGATATTCGGCGAAGAATCCGTTGGACGCGGCGTGCTCAGGTGCGACGGCCTCGATGCCGACCGAGACGAGAGAACTGAACGCACCTGATGCCCCCAATCCGCGACCCATGATCACGAAGGCTGCAAGCAACACAAGCCCGAGGCCTATACCTGAGATGTACGGATTCCAATACGGCTGCGCCTTGTGCACAACCTCGAGCGGCGCTTGCTCTTCGATGTCATCTACTTCTAGTGTTTCTGATAGTGTACTCATGGAACATATCTCCAGTTGAATGTTGGTAAATGCGTCATAGTCCTGCGCTCGTCCAATGACTGTATTGCCCGGCGGACACAATAACGAATCGCAGAATCAGCCCTCCCACAATAACCATGATCGGAGCTATTGGTGTATGCTGAACTTTGTGGTTCACTGCGAGCAGTTGAATGATGAGAGGAATAACAATGCCCAATCCCACAACAAACACCCAGAACACCGCAGCATACGGACCCGTGAGAATCAAGTGCGCGGCATTCTGATGCATCTGGGTGGAGCTAAGCAATCCGATGATGAACTGCGCAAAGACAAACAGCTCAAAGATCAAAAAACCGTTGTCCGCTTTTGCAAGAAGCTCGCGTTCATAAATATCGTCGGTGATCATGTGAACGAACGCTGCCGCCGCTGATAGTCCCGACGTGAGAAACAGCACCCAAAGAACCGAGCTGTTCCACAGCGGTCGGGCGCCGAGCGCGCTCAACAACACGCCGGTGTACATCCCCAGGATGGCGCCAACTATCATGCTCAGCACCCCGACGTTCTTCACCCCGGTTGGATGCCGATTGATGAACTCGGAGATCTTGTCAAACAGCTTGATGCGATTTTGAAACGCGGGCGGAATTCTCGTGAGTGTCGTTGCGAGCAATGTGGGGTAGACAAGGATGAGAATCCATGAACCCCACGACATTGGCGAGGTGATCTTAAATGCAGTGTACAGCCGCCAAATGTAGAGTTTGTGTTCCAGATCCAGGAACAGCGCTAACATGCCGGAACTCAATAGCAGAAGGCTGATGTGCGGCAGGTAGAAACACGAAAAATAACTGTGCTTGTGCCGCCCTTTGAAAATGAAGTACCCGGAAATAATCATGATGCCTGCGACCAGTCCACCAAGAAACAGATACACCGGAATCTCCCACCCCCAGATGTGCAGGGAGGGATCGATCTGCGGATTGGTTCGTGTTGTCGTTAGTTCGTGCATTTGGTATTTCCTTTTTTCAATTCTGAGCGGAGCGAATGCCGAAGGCATCCCTTCGGGAGAATCTAGCTATTTGGCTTACATCAGACTCTCGAGATCCTTCGGTGGCGACCCTCACTAAAGATTGAGTTAAATAGACAATAAAAATATTTTGATGAGATACCCCAA
>CAYJNF010000169.1:0-254 GCA_964370915.1 uncultured Chitinophagales bacterium | reverse complement strand
CTCCGCTCCCTCAGGATTGAGTGAATTACACATAAAAAATATTTGGCTGCGTTCCCGCTTCCGGCATCAACGAGTGATGCTTGCGGGAACTTAATAACTTACTCACCTGACTGTTGGGATCGTCAAGATCGCCAAAGTACATGCAGTGCGTCGGGCAAACAGCAACGCATGCCGGATCGAGTCCTTTTTCCACGCGATGGATGCAGAAGGTGAATTTGTCGGCATAACCATCAGGGTGGATGAAGCGCGCATCG
>CAYJNF010000168.1:0-7706 GCA_964370915.1 uncultured Chitinophagales bacterium | reverse complement strand
ATCAAAAACCATCTCATTGAAATCTTTCTTTCACGATGGGAGAGCCATTCATGAAACGGATGTTCCTTGCGGCATTTAGTTGCTTCGCTGCTCTTTCGCTTCGCGCACAGGACGCAAAAGAAATCGTGCAAAAGTCCAATGACCTGCTTCGCGGGAAGAAGACCTACTCGGTTGTCACGATGACGATTGTGAAACCGACATGGAGCAGAACCGTGTCGATGAAGGCGTGGTCCATCGAACCGGATTATTCCATCGTGTACATCACAGAACCCGCACGCGACAAGGGCTCGGTAACGCTGAAGAGAAAGAATGAAGTATGGAACTGGCTTCCGTCGGTGCAAAAGACGATCAAGATTCCACCGTCGATGATGCTCGCGTCGTGGATGGGTTCCGACTTCACTAACGACGATCTTGTCCGGCAATCTTCTATTGTCGAGGACTATTCACACAAACTGCTCGGCGAGGAGAAGTACGAGGGGTATGAGTGTTACAAGATTGAGTTGATTCCGAAGCCGGAGGCTGGTGTTGTGTGGGGGAAAATCCTCGCGTGGATTTCAAAGAAGGAACTCATGCAGCTGAAGCATGAGTTTTACGACGAGGACGGCGTTCTGGTGCGGACGATGGTAGGAAGCAAACCGAAGAACTTTGATGGGCATCTGCTGCCGTCATACTCGGAGATGATTCCCCACAACAAGCCCGGCAACAAGACGACATTCGAAACGAAGGAACTGGATTTCAATGCCAAGATCACGCAGGACTTTTTCTCGATTCAAAACATGAGCCGCGTGAGATAAGGACCAAGGCTGAACCACATAGGAACATAGGACACAGAGGGATTATGTCTCTGTGTTTCAGGAAGAACCTATGAAATACTATTTCCTCTTTGCATGGCGCAACCTTTGGCGTAACAAGCGGCGGACGTTGCTCGCAACGTCGTCGGTGTTCTTTGCTGTGCTGCTGGCACTGGTGTACCGCTCTTTGTCGGCCGGTCAGCATGACTACATGGTACAGATGAGCGTTTCGATGTACACCGGATATCTTCAGGTGCAGGGAAAGGGGTACTGGGATGAGCGCTCATTCGATTACAGTTTTGAGCCAACAGATTCGTTGTCCGCGCTGCTTGCCCACGATGCCAACATCACAACGATCAACCCTCGCATTGAATCCGTCGCACTCATTTCACACGGGCTCGAAACGCGCATCACAAGCGTCACCGGAATCGACCCCGCATCTGAACACGCGATGTCGGGATTGCGCAAGAAGATTGTGCAGGGCAAATATTTGGCAGACACATCGAAGGGCCTGCTCATTGCCGAAGGACTTGCCGAACGTTTGCAGGTGGGTGTTGGAGATTCCGTTGTGCTGTTCGGCCAGGGGTACCAGGGAGTGACGGCGGCCGCGCAGTTGGCGGTGGAAGGCATCCTGCACTTCCCGATTCCGAAAATGAACAACAGCATGGTGTTTCTTTCCCTTGGCTCAGCGCAGACGCTGTTCAATGCCGAGAACCGCGTAACCGGAATCGCTCTGATGGTGAACGATGCAAACGCGATGGAGGCGGTGCAGACAAACCTTTCTGCCCACATCGATTCGACCCTCGTCGTGATGAGCTGGGAGGAAATGTCGCCGGAGATCGTGCAGGCCATTGAGGCCGATGTCGCCAGTGAGGTCATCATCATGTTTATTTTGTACGTCGTCATCGGCTTCGGCGTGTTTGGCACGGTGATGATGATGACAATCGAACGCACGCGTGAGTTCGGACTCCTCATCTCCCTTGGTATGAAACGCGGTCGGCTGCTCGTCGTAACAACAATTGAATCGCTGTTGATCTCGATGATTGGTGCCGTGGCGGGCACAATCGCTGCGTTTCCGCTGCTCTATTATTTCTTCACGCACCCGATCCGTGTCACCGGCGAATTGGCGAAAGTGTACGCCGTCTACGGCTTCGAGCCGATCATTCCGATGAGCATCGAGCCGGCAGTGTTTACGTGGCAGACGCTTGCGGTCTTTGTCATCGCGCTGGCCGCTTCGCTGTATCCCCTTTTCTTCATACGAAGAATCCACCCTATATCGGCGTTGCAGGGACGAGGAGGTGTGAGATGATGATGGTTGTTCTCGCGTGGAAGAACATCTGGCGGAACAAGAAACGCAGCCTCATTATTCTTGCCGCCACCGCGATCGGTCTCGCAGCCGGACTGTTCACTGTCGGAATGATGACCGGCATGTATGATGCGATCGTGTACTCGGGGATCAACCGCGAGCTGGGAAACCTGCAGATTCATACCGCAGCGTACAAAAGAGACCAGTTGATCCGCCAGTTTCTCCCGGAACCGGATTCGCTTGTTCACATGGTGCGTTCACACCCCGACGTCGAGGTGGCGGCCACACATACGCTCATTGAAGGGATGGCGTCATCGGCCACCACCGCCTCCGGGGCAATGATTATCGGCATAGAACCGGCAAACGAACGGCGAACTACCGCGGTAGCGAGCAGCCTGGTTGAGGGAGACTACCTCGACAAGCCTAACTCAATTGCCATCGGAAAGAAACTTGCTGAGAAGCTGAAGCTGAAACTCCGTTCCCGTATTGTCTTGAGCTTTGCCGGGCTGGACGGGAATATCGTGTATGGAGCATTTCGCATCTCAGGAATCTTCAGAACGGACGCTTCGAATTTCGATGCTATGAATGTGTTTGTGCGTCAGGAAGACCTGGCTTCGTTGCTCGGGACAACAGCTCCCATCCATGAAATCCTCATCCGGACAAAGAGCTCGATGATTCTTGACTCAACAAGAAATGACCTTCAGGGACTCATGCCGGTTGGCATTCAAGTTGAAACGTGGAAAGAGATTTCGCCGGAGATAAAACTCACCGCCGACTCATCGGACATTGTGAACACGATCTTTCTCGGCATCATACTCTTCGCTCTCCTCTTCGGGTTGACGAATACCTTGCTCATGTCCGTGCTCGATCGTGTCCGCGATTTCGGTGTGTTGCTGGCGGTGGGCATGTATCGTCGCCGGCTTTTCTCCATAATTGTTCTGGAATCGCTCTTTCTTTCCTTCACCGGCGGAATCGTTGGCGCAGCGTTCGGCTGGGGACTCACGAGCTATTTCAACGCGCGCGGCATCGATCTTTCCGCTGTCTCAGCGGGACTCTCGGCGTACGGAATTCCGTCAATGCTCTATCCGTACATCCGACTGTCGGTCTACGCGACACTGACTTGTATGATGCTGGCGACCTCGATCGTCGCGGCGCTTTACCCGGCAATCAAAGCGGTACGGTTGAAGCCGGTGCAGGCAATCCGTACAATCGGATAAACAGCCCGGGGCTATGTCAGGATTTTCACACAAGCTCTATATGATTGGTTTTCGCACAGACTCTGAAGGTCATGGCTATTCAATCTGGCTCAAGCAATACTGAGGAAACGCATGGCAATCATCGAAGTTCGCAACGTCAGCAAAATCTATAACACGACAACTGTTCCCGTGCAGGCGCTCAAGCACATCACGTTCCATGTTGAGGAGAAAGAATTCACGGCCGTGGTTGGACCTTCCGGCTCGGGGAAATCAACGTTGCTGAATATTATCGGGGGACTCGACAAAGCGACCGATGGAACCGTTCTCCTGAACGGAAGAGACATCACGACCATGAACGAAGGAAAGCTCATCGACTTTCGCTTGCACAATATCGGATTCGTCTTTCAGGCGTACAACCTGATTCCCGTGTTGACCGCGCGGGAGAACGTGGAGTTCGTTCTCTTCCTTCAAAAAGTCGGGAAGAAAGAGCGGACCGAGCGTGCGATGCAGTTATTGGGACGGGTTGGTTTGACCGACCGCAGGGACAGCAAGCCGACTGAACTCTCCGGCGGGCAGCAGCAGCGCGTTGCCGTTGCACGCGCACTCGCTTCACATCCTGCATTTGTGCTTGCCGACGAGCCGACTGCGAATCTCGATTCGCATACCGCCGAGTCACTCCTCGATTTGATGGAGGATTTGAACCGCGAGCTCGGCACAACGTTTCTGTTTTCCACGCACGACTCAAAAGTCATTCGCCGTGCGCGGCGCGTGATTACGCTGGAAGACGGATCCGTAAACGCCGACAGAATCCAGACGCCCGAGAGAATGACAACATGAAACGGGCACCTTTCGTGCGAGTGTTTGCAACGCTGTGTGTTCTGCACGTTCTCCCTTCGCAATCCGTCGCTCAACCTGATGCAAACGCCGATACATCCGATCACTCCGACCAGTCGGACTTTCAACTGGGGGGATACGTGAAGTATCTTTTCAGCAACGTCAATATGCCCTCCATCGGTCGCGTGAACGATCATCTTCTGCATTCACGCGTCAATGGCAAGCTCTTCTTCTCAGACGAAATCAGAATATCAGCCGAACTGCGGAACCGATTCTATTATGGCGGAAGCATCGAGAAGAGCCCTGACTTTCTCTCATCAATTCGATCTGACCATGATTTTGCAAATGCAGACATTGTCTGGTGGAATTCAACCTCGTCAGTTGGGTACTCGGAGTTGGACAGGTTATGGCTCGACGCCACTGCTGGAAAATTTCAATTCAGCATCGGTCGCCAGCGCATCGCATGGGGGACTGCACTGGTGTGGAATCCCACCGATCTCTTCAATCCACTCTCGGTCTTGGATTTCGATTACGAAGAGCGCCCCGGCGTCGATGCCATTCACCTGCAGTACTTCAACAGTGAAGTGACAAAGGTCGAGCTTGCGGTAAAGCCGGGAAAGACACATTCGAGAAGTGTGATTGCCGGGAAGATTCTCCTCAATCAATGGAATTATGATGTGCATCTCCTCGGCGGAGTTCAGGGCGGCAACCCGTTCATTGGCGCCGCATGGGCGGGAGACATTGCCGGCGCAGGATTCCGGGGTGAGGTCATCTCAAAGAAAGTCAGCGATGAAACTGTGACTCTCTTTCCGACATTACGCAACGCCTGGTCAACCTCAATCGCGCTTTCGGGCGACTATACATTCACAAGCAACACCTACATTCACACTGAAGTGCTTTTTAACGACCGCGGCGCCACTGACAATACACTTGCAGCGCAGCAGCGGTCTCGGTTGCTCGGATTACTGTCGTCAGCGCGTTGGTCGTTGTTCCAGGAACTCTCATTCGATGTGCACCCGCTCGTCCGCGTATCCGGGTTTGTCATCTCCAATCCGGGAGATGGATCGTCGGTATGCGTCCCATCAGTCGCCTGGTCCGTCGCAGAGAATGTCGATGTTTCATTCGTCGGCCTCTTCTTCTTTGGCGACTCGATGACGGAATACGGGAATTATGGACAGTCGATGTTCGTGCGAGGGAAGTACTCGTTCTAAAACCGATTGGTAGTCGCCTCTATAAAGAGGAAGATATGAGGATAGTCTTGACATTGGCAAATCTTCACGGTAAATTTGCAGCACTCTGAATTCGCAGAATCGGAGTGCACTATTGGGACAGGAAAGTAGTTCAGCAATGTTCCTGTCGTCCTGAAGGCAAGCAGAGTTATGCCACACCATTTCCGCAAGAAAAAAGCTTCATCAGATTGATTAGCAAGACGGTTCAGAATCTCGCTTTATGCTTCAAGGGATTGTGGAGTTAGCGTTTTGAGCCGGCAGAGTCTCACCGCGTCATCGTAGTAACCAATAACGTTCGGCTTTTTTTAAGGCTTCTGTCGCAGTTTGACGGGTTCATACGCATCTCACAAGCCACTTCTCTTATAACCTATTTTTTCGGAGGAAAGACCGATGTCCAAAAGAGTGTATGCTCTGTTAGTGGGGATCAACGATTATGCGCCGGAAGTCGGCAAGCTGGCGGGGTGTCTCAACGATGTGGGTCATTTCCATGATTACTTGACTGGCAGTTTTGACAAATCAGACCTCGCCATTGAAGTCCTCAAAGATGCCGACGCGACGCGCGACAATATCATCAAACAATTTCGCAATCATCTCGGCAACGCCAAGGCCGATGACGTAGCGGTGTTTCATTACTGCGGTCACGGTGCGCGCTGGAAAGCTGCCACGGAGTTCAAACAATTCTATCCCGACGGCTGGGATGAAGGATTGGTGTGTTATGATAGTCGTCAGAAAGATGGTTACGATCTTGCGGACAAAGAATTGGCGGTGCTGATCGCGGAGTTGGCCGCGAATGATCCGCACATCGCGGTGATTCTGGATTGCTGCCATTCCGGCTCCGGCACCCGCGATGTGGATGCGTTTAGGAACATGAAGGTTCGGCAGACGCATCAGGTGGAGGAAGAACGACCTCTGGACAGCTACCTCGGAGGTCATTATGCGAGGCTGAAGCAGAAGGGTGGAGACCAGTGGTTCTCTATTCCGACGAGCAAGCACATTTTACTTGCTGCGTGCGAACGGACGCAGACCGCCAAGGAGAGCGCCGATCACAATGGCGTGTTTAAAAGCACTCTGCTTGAAGTACTGGAGAAATCATCCAGGAATATCAGCTATGCGGATCTGTTTGTGGGCTGCCGGGCTGCCGTACGCAAACGCGCTGAGAATCAGAATCCGCAGTTTGAGCCGTACAAGAATTTTAGAGCCTACGCCGGTTTCCTCGGTCGCG
This sequence comes from uncultured Chitinophagales bacterium, assembly GCA_964370915.1. Lineage (GTDB taxonomy): Bacteria > Bacteroidota > Ignavibacteria > UBA10030 > UBA6906 > CAADGV01. The sequence goes on along the minus strand of CAYJNF010000168.1, from coordinate 1,128 downwards.
AGACGTCGAACAAGATTCTGCATCACGTTTACTATGAAGCCAACAGTTGGAAAGTCGACGCCGGCGCGTTGCATGGATTGCCCACCGAACCTGAGAAGAGTGTCGGCCTCTTGCTGTATCGCGAAGGCGATCAGCAGCACGCGATGGGCACTGCCTCGACCACCCTTGTCGGTCCGCACGAGAGCGATGTGAAGCCCGACGTTACATGCGATCCTGCCGTTCGCTATCTCGCCGAAATCACGAGCTTGCCGGTGCCTCCCGTTCTCATGTACTTCACAGGTGATGAGAAGTCCAAAGAGCTTCTGCAAAAAGCGCTTGAGAAGGACAAGTCGGTGAATGTCATGCTCACCGACATCGCCGAGGGAACGCAGTATGCGCTCTCTGTTGAGGATGGAAAAATTCTTTTGAAACAGCGCGAGCTTGATTTGCTGATCCAGGGCGTTGAAATAAATCCCAAGAAGCCTGACGATAGCGCCGGACTCATGTCGTCCATTCTTAAGCATGTGGTGCGGTGGGAAAAGAGCCTGGCACTGCAGAATCATGGAACCAGAATGGACGCCGCGCTCGTCGATTTTGTCTTCGTCGAAGTATTGGACGACGGGAAGGAGCATGTGTACCCCGCAGGCGAATTGACTCTGGACTATGTGAAGTCCGGCAATGAGTGGAAAAAGATTCTCGGCAAATTCAAAGTTCGCAACCGAACAGCACAAACGCTTCACGTGATCTTTACCCATTTCTCGAGTGCATACGGGATTAGTGTTTTCAGCAATGAACCTGTTCCTGAGGGCAAGGAGGTTACTCTGGAAGTGGATGGAGACCCCAAGGTTGCATTCTGGGTGGACGAGCCTGCGAATCAAACCATAGAAAACTTCAAGCTGATTGTCAGCACAGAGAAGGTGGACGACTTCCTGTTAACGCAGGAAGCGTTGGAGATCGGCAAAATCATGTCATCGACCCGGGGCTTTGGTGCAGCCAAAGCGATCGAGAAATACGAAAACGATTGGTTCACCAAGAACTTGTCCGTCAAACTCGTCCGGCAGCTCGATCAGGTGGGTGAGAAAGATGCCGCGCTTGCGCAAGGCAAAATCGTTATCAAAGGTCACCCTGCAGTAAAGGCCAACCTCAGTC
>CAYJNF010000167.1:0-7753 GCA_964370915.1 uncultured Chitinophagales bacterium | reverse complement strand
ATCGCGTGCTTGCCGGCCAGCCTGTACACGGAGAAGCGATCCGTCGGCGCAAAGATGGAAGTCTGTTTGATGTTGAGTTGTATGGCGTCCCGATTGTCGTCCGCGGTGAGTCGGTAGGACTCTTCGGAATCTACATGGATGTGTCCGAGAGAAAAAAGACCGAGCGCGAAATCCAGCTGCTCGCGCATACCGTTGCATCCACGAAGGACTGTGTTACGATTACCGATCTTCAGGATCGGATGCTTTTTGTGAATGACGCATTCTTGAAGATCTATGGGTTCACGCGGGAAGAAGTGATGGGAAAAGATGTTGCAATGCTCCGCTCACCGTCAACACCGGCGGCAATCGGGAGTCAGATACTTCCCGCAACCGTCGCGGGCGGGTGGTACGGCGAAATTTTCAATCGACGAAAGGATGGAAGCGAATTCCCGATTGAACTCTGGACCTCTGTCGTGAACAACGACGCCGGTGAGCCTGTGGCCATGGTGGGCGTTGCCCGCGACATCACGGAGCGCAAGCGGGTGGAAGAGACGCTCCGCAGTGAACGCGTACTTCTCCGCACGCTCATAGACAACCTGCCCGACGCAATTTTCGTGAAGGACCGCTCGTGCCGCAAGACGGTTGCCAACGCTGCCGATGTGCGGAACATGGGGCTGCAGTCAGAGGCGGAGATTCTCGGCAAGGATGATTTTGCCGTCTTTCCGAAAGAGTTGGCTGAGGCCTTTTTCACCGACGACCAACGAGTGCTGCAAACCGGCACACCGGTGCTCAACAAGGAAGAGTATGTGATTGATCCGGACGGAAACAGGCGCTGGCTGCTCACATCCAAATTGCCGTTGCGCGATGAGCGGGGTCAGATTGTCGGTTTGGTGGGAGTGGGGAGAGACATCACGGAGATGAAGCAGGTGGAGGAACATCGCACACAACTCATGAACGAACTTGAGAGTGCAAACAAAGAGTTGAGCGACTTTGCCTACATCGTATCGCACGATCTCAAAGCGCCGCTGCGTGCCATCGGGTCGCTTGCCGACTGGCTCGCGACAGATTACGGCGAAAACCTTGGCGACGATGGGAAGGAAATGTTGTCAGTACTCCTGGGGCGGACCAAGCGCATGCACGATTTGATTGAGGGCGTGCTCAACTACTCGCGCGTTGGACGTGCGTACGAGAACGAACTTGATATCGATCTGGCAAACGTGGTTCCGGAAATCATCGAGATGATCGATCCTCCAAAAGACATCGCCGTAAGGATCGAAGCCCGGCTGCCGGTCGTGCGGGGTGAGCCAACCCGGATCATGCAGGTGTTCCAAAATCTCCTGAGCAACGCCATTAAGTTCATGGATAAACCCAATGGCGAAGTACGGATCGGCTGCATGCGTGAGAACGGTCACTGGAAATTCAATGTCACTGATAACGGCCCCGGAATCGACAAAAAGCACTTTGGAAAAATCTTCCAGATCTTTCAGACGCTTACTGCCCGGGACGAGTTTGAAAGCACCGGCATTGGGCTTACGATAGTCAAGAAGATTGTAGAATTGCATGGCGGAAAAATCTGGGTAGAATCGGAGGTAGGTGAAGGCACTTCGTTCTTCTTCACACTACCTAGCAATTGAACCACTCTTAGGTGCCTGCAGCGTGTGAACGGGTGTGATTTCATACTGGCATTGGAAGTGCGGTGATTGATGTGCAAGAAGTCAGGCAAGGCCTTGCGAAGTACATGCTTAGGCAAAGCCGTTCGACATGGAAGTTATCAGCAGTTTTATACGAAGAACATGGAGGTTCGATGAAAATGAGATCAAACGAAACAATCCTGTTAGTGGAAGATGATGCGGTCGATGCCATGACCGTGAAACGCGCATTACGGGACATCAACGTCACGAATCGGCTTGTTCTCAAAGGCAATGGTGAAGAAGCCCTGGAGTATCTCCGCCAGGAAGGAACCGAACATCCGTGCATCATCATACTTGACCTCAACATGCCGAAAATGAACGGCCTCGAATTTCTCCGGGCCGCGAAGGCCGATGAACGGTTGCGCCGGATTCCTGTCGTGGTGCTGACGACATCCAAAGGCGAAAAAGATAGATTCGAGTCATTCGACCTGAGCGTTGCCGGTTACATGTTGAAACCTGTAGAATACCCACAGTTTGTGGAAGTTGTCAAAAATATCAATCTCTATTGGACACTGAGCGAACTAGCTGAATAGAATACCATGGATCTGATTCGCATTCTGTTGATTGAAGATGACATCGTCGACCAGCTCGCGTTCAAGCGACATGTGGAGCGCGAGAAGTTGCCCTACAGGTTTGATGCTGTGAAGTCACTGGCTGAAGCAAAAAAGATACTCAGCACGGAGGCATTCGATGTCATTATCTCTGACTATAACCTGGGCGACGGAACAGCGATAGATGTGTGTGAACTATCGAAAGGTGTTCCCCTCATCATCATCACTGGCGCAGGGAATGAAGGGATAGCGGTCAAGGCATTGAAGTCGGGAGCGTATGACTACATCACCAAAGACAAGGATCGGAATTATCTCAAAGTCCTCCCCTTGACGGTCCAGAAGGCCGTCAATAATAGCAGGGCAGACCGGCAGATGAAGATGCTGCTGCATGCGATCATGCATATCAGCGACAGTGTCTACATCACGAACGTCGATGGAACGATTCGCTTCACCAACTCATCCTTCTGCCAGACCTATCAATACACCTCGGAAGAAATTTTCGGCCAGCCTGCCTCGATCATTGGAGAGAATTCCTCTGACGGGGAGTTTCTCCATCGCCGGAAAGACGGCTCCGAGTTCTTTGTGTCATTGTCCAAATCGATTATCCGCGACCCCAACGGCGACATCACCGCGGTCGTGACAGTAGCCCGTGATATTACCGAACACAAGCGTGCCGAAGAAGCGCTACGAGCCAGCGAGGAAAAGTATCGGAAATTCTTTGATGACGATCTTGCCGGAGCGTTTGTCTGCACACCAGACGGAAGACTGATTTCGTGCAATCCATCGTTCGCCCGAATTTTTGGATTTGATTCTGTTGACGATGCCTTGAGCTACAATTTCATTGCACTGTTTCCAAAGTCGCGGCAGTTTGCAGAAATCAGAGATCTCGTTCGCCTGAACGACAAACTCGAGCATCACGAAATCCAGTTGCGGCGGCGCGACGGATCGCCGGTGTTCGTCATCCAGAACATCATCGGGAGAATGGACGCTAGGGGCGACCTGATCGAAATCAAGGGGTACATCTTCGACAACACGCGGCACAAGCTGTTGGAGGAACAGCTCCGGCAAGCGCAGAAGATGGAGAGCATAGGAACGCTCGCCGGGGGCATCGCACATGATTTTAACAACATTCTCGCCATCATCATGGGTCACGTCCACATCCTGCTCAAGGGCGATCCGGTAATGGTGCAGAAGGCGAACAGTGTGGATACCATCAATCGGGCTGTGCAGCGCGGCGCCAAGCTGGTGAAGCAGATTCTTACGTTTGCACGGCGCAACGAAGTCGTGTTTGAGCCGATGAACATCAATCATCTGGTCGAAGACTTGCAGAAGATGCTCGCAGAGACATTTCCAAAGATGATTGAGTTTTCCCTGAAGCTCGATCCGGCGTTGCCTGTAACGGTTGCCGATCCGAATCAACTCCATCAGGCGCTCCTGAATCTTTGCGTAAATGCGCGCGACGCTATGCCCACGGGCGGAACGCTGCGAATCGAGACAGAATTGACACGGGGAATTTTTCTGCGCGAGAGATATGCTGAAGCCCATGAGCATCTCTACGCGTGCCTTCGTGTGAAAGATACAGGCGCCGGCATGCGGCCGGAAGTACTCAGCCGGATGTTTGAACCCTTCTTCACAACAAAAGACATTGGCAAAGGAACTGGGCTTGGACTTGCTGTCGTGTACGGCGTGATCAAAAGCCACAAGGGATTTGTCGACGTGTCGAGTCAGGTAAACCAGGGGACGACCTTTACATTGTATTTCCCCATCCGTGAAACCGAAAGAGAGGAAGAATACGTTTTGGAGAACACGCTTGTTGCAGAAGCCAGATGCAGTGGAACAATCCTGGTCGTCGAAGACGAACCGATGTTGCTTGAGTTGGTGAAAGGATTACTCGAAAGCAAAGGGTACAATGTAATGGCAGCAGCAGATGGTATGGAAGCTGTCGATCTCTATACACAACACAAAGACGAGATTGGTTTGGTGTTGACGGATCTTGGTCTGCCCAAGTTGGATGGGTGGGAAGTGTTTCAACGGATGAAGGAGATCAACCCCGATGCGAAAGTTATTATTGCCAGCGGGTACGTTGATCCGACGCTCCGGACAAATCTGCTGAACGCCGGCGCGCGAGACCTGGTACAGAAACCGTACTTGCCGCAGGAAATCCTGACGCGCGTACGACAGGCTGTCGAGGAAAATGCCGAAGAGATTGTGAACTAAGCTATTGTTGCCCTTGGTCGGGTGTCGCTCTAAAATGCGGTGGCGTCAGAAACGTCCGGTAGCCCTTCGCATCGAGTTGCGACCTGGCAGACATCGCGGCATCGGATGTTGCAAAGAAGCCGTACACCGAAGAGCCGCTCCCCGACATGGATGCAAACACCGATCCGCGCTGAAGCATCAACTCTTTCAACGCACTCACCTCTGGATATTCCCTGAAGACCGGCTCCTCAAAGTCGTTGTGGAGATGTTCGGTGAGGATGTCAGGATTTTGCATTCCTTCAACCACTATGTCTTGAAGACTCCTGCGTTGTTCCGTTGTGTGTGGCCGAATATGTTGGTATGCCCAGGAGCTTGCGACATGGATGTTCGGGTTGCACAGAAGTATCGCGTAAGGAACGGCCAAATCAAAATACTCAAGCTGCTCACCTCTGCATCTTCCAAGTGCCGACCTCGTCCCAAGGAAAAATGGAACATCAGATCCTAACTGAAGAGCGATGGAACTCACTACATCCTCATCAACTGTGTAGCCCCACAGAGCGGGGAGTTGCCGCAGGACTGTTGCTGCGTCAGAACTTCCACCACCAAGTCCCGCGCCAACAGGAATTTTCTTTATAAGAGCGATCCGAACTCCGGCGTCACTCTTCACATACTCCTGCAGCAATCTTGCAGCCTTATAACAAATGTTCGACTCATCGTCGGGCGCGTCGGGCGACGAGCTGACCACGTTTATGATCTTAGCTGGCGACAATTCCACTTCATCGTAGAGATCAATCCGATGAAAGACGGTTTCGATGTTGTGGAAGCCGTCGGGTCGCTTTTCCAGAACACGAAGTCCGAGGTTGATTTTTGCGTAAGCGCGAGCCACGTGTCGATCCCCACGTTGAAATGAAATTTGGACATGTTATGATAGTAAAAACTCACGTCACTTGAAATTGCCTTGTCATTCTTTGTACATTGTTCCGGTATCAAAACCGGAGAGAAGTCAGCCTATGCGTTCCTTTGCAACATGTGTATTTACTGCCGCGATTGCCTGTACATTGCATGGTCAGGGACGCGATCTCCCTCTTGACAAAATCAAACTCCCCCCTGGTTTTCGGATTTCCGTGTACGCCGAGGTGCCGAACGCCCGCTCGTTAACGCTTGGTCCCAAAGGAACAGTGTTTGTCGGCAACCGCGGCGACGACAAAGTGTATGCCGTGGTGGATGCGAACAAAGATGGCAAGGCCGACAACGTTCATGTCATTGCATCCGATCTCGACTCGCCCAACGGCGTGGCGTTCAAGGATGGTGCGTTGTACGTTGCCGAGAATAGTAACATCCTACGGTTCGATAACATTGAACACAACCTTGCGAATCCTCCGAAGCCTGTTGTTGTCAACGATTCATATCCGACAGAGAAGTCGCATGGTTGGAAGTTCATTGCGTTCGGGCCAGATGAGAAGTTGTACGTGCCTGTGGGAGCGCCTTGCAATGTGTGTGAGCGTACAGACCCGATCTATGCATCCATCACGCGTATGGATGCAAATGGAAGAGGTCGACAGATCTTCGCCCATGGCGTGCGCAACACAGTTGGTTTCGATTGGCATCCGGAAACAAAGGAACTTTGGTTCACTGATAATGGCCGTGACATGATGGGTGATGATGTTCCCGCCGACGAGCTGAACTATGCACCGACAAAGGGGTTGCATTTTGGCTTCCCGTATGTTCATCAAGGAGACATTCTGGATCCTGAATACGGTCAGCGAAAGAAAGTCGCGGACTTCGTGCCGCCTGTGCAGAAACTTGGGCCGCATGTTGCGGCACTTGGCATGAGATTCTACACGGGAAAAATGTTCCCCGATGAATATCGCAGTCAGATCTTTATTGCTGAGCATGGCTCGTGGAACCGGAGTTCGCCGATTGGGTATCGCGTAACGCTTGTGAAGTTGAATGGAAACAAAGCGACGGGCTACACAACCTTTGCCGACGGCTGGCTCGATGGACGTCGCGCGTGGGGACGACCCGTGGACGTTCTCGTCATGCCTGATGGTGCGTTGCTCGTTTCTGATGATTTTGCAAACGTCATTTATCGCATAACATATTCCAGACAGTAGTTCGGGTTGTATTCGACGCGGGCATCGTTTGCACAACTCAATCCATTCACATATCTTGCTTCGTATTGTTGTTGAAGTCTCTCCTTCACAACATCGCCTGATGAAATCAGTTCATTCACTTTTTGTCATCCTCATCGTATCAATCTCGCTCACCGCGTGCGGCACGTCGTCGCCCATCGGTGGCGTTGGAAAAACAACCGTCATCAATCCGCCGTCCTCAAACGCTCTACCTCCCGATTCGCTCACCGTTATTCCCGGTCCCGAATACAAAGCCGGATGGCTGCACACATTTCTGTTCGGCGAGCACTATCGTGACATCTGGACGACGCCGACAACGGTGCCTGTTCTCGATCTCACAACCTTTGCCGGTGGGCTTACGCCGGTCAAACGAACCGGCGGCTTTCAGACGAAGGGCCTTCGCCTCGAAGGTAAAGATGGAAGGCTATATGCGTTTCGCTCCGTCAACAAAGATCCGAAGGCGGTCTTGCCATCAGAACTGCAAGAAACATTTGCAGCCGATATCGTTCAGGATCAGATCAGCTCTTCCAATCCTGCCGCGGCGATGGTGGTTGATGTTCTTGCAGACGAACTCGGCGTGCTGCATCCGAAGCCTATGATGGTGATGTTGCCGGATGATGAGCGGCTCGGCCAGTATCGAGCAACGTTTGGGGGATTGTTAGGCATCATCGAAGATTATCCCTCCGAAGGACCCAACGAGACTCCGGGCTTTGCCAACTCCAGCAAGATTGTCAGTTCGATCAAGCTCTTTGAGACGCTGGAGGAGGACAATAGCAATCAGGTGGATCCGCATGCGATGTTGACCGCTCGTCTGCTTGATATTTTTGTGGGCGATTGGGATCGACACCTTGATCAATGGCGATGGGCCAGATTCCAGAACGACGGCGCGACGCGTTGGTACCCGATTCCGCGTGATCGCGATCAGGCGTTCGCGCGGTTCGATGGATTTCTTCCGAGCATCGGGGCGATGGCGATAACGCAGTTCGAAAATTTCGATGACGAGTTTAACGACATGACGAGCCTGACATTCTCGGGACGTTTTGTTGATAGGCGGCTGCTCGTTTCACTCGACAAGAAAGCGTGGGACAGTCTCGCGACGGTTGTTGTGAACAAATTGTCAGACAACGTGATCGATCGGGCTGTTCGTACTCTTCCGCCGGACTATCTCCATCTTCGCGGCGAATGGCTGGCCACAGCACTCAAG
>CAYJNF010000166.1:0-7774 GCA_964370915.1 uncultured Chitinophagales bacterium | reverse complement strand
AATCTTCAGGTGCGGATGCTTTGTCTTCAGATAGTCTCCCGCGGCAATAGTCCCGGCCGAACCTGTCGCAGAGATGAACGCCGCCGCCCGTCCGTTTTCCATCTGCAATCGTTCAAACACTTCTTCAATCGCTGGACCAGTGACATTGTAGTGCCAGATAGGATTGCCGAATTCCTCAAACTGGTTGAAGATGATGTTGTTGGGATCGCGCTTCAACTCCCAGCATTTATCGTAAATCTCTTTCACATTCGATTCGCAGCCGGGCGTGGCAATCACCTCGGCGCCGATTTCTTTCAACCACGCAAAGCGTTCCTTCGACATTTCCTCCGGAAGAATTGCGACCGGCGTACAGTCAAGCAATGCGCAGTCAAACGCGCCGCCACGGCAGAAGTTACCCGTCGAAGGCCAGACGGCTTTGTGCTTTTCAGGATCAAACTCGCCGCTGACAAGACGCGGCACGAGACAGCCAAACGCCGCGCCAACCTTGTGCGCTCCGGTGGGGAAGTACTTTCCGACGAGGCCAATAATGCGCGCTTTCACACCTGTAATGCACTGCGGTATCTCCAGAAAATTCACGTCGCCGTACAAACCGGTCTTCACATTATTCTTCCATGTGATGCGAAAGAGGTTGAGAGGATTCACATCCCACAAACCAATGCCCGAGAGCCTCTCCCCGATGTCTTGAGGAATGAGGCCCGGGTTTCGCATTTGCGCGAACGTTGGAATGATGATGCCCCGCTTCCTGCAACGTTCAGCAGTTCTTCGGACGACTTCGTGATTCAGTTGTTTGATGATCGTTGACATGCAACTCCTTGATATTGTCAGATAAATCCAACGCCATTTTGTTGACAACTGAACATTGAAAATTGACCATTGACTATTCGAGCTTTGTAACGATCAATGGTCAACGACCAACAGTCAATTGTTGATTACTTTCATCTCAATGCATCCCTCCACCGGACACACGTACTCGCACAATCCGCATCCCACGCAACGATCTTCCGCAACAATCGGGATCTTGCTTGCTCGCTGGTCAATCGCCATATGCGCGCCGTCGCGGCACGCAACATAGCACGCTTCGCATTGAATGCACAACGCATCATTGATGTGACTGCGAATTGTTTGACGTGGAAGTTCATCATGCGTGGCAAGATGCGGCAGCGCTCTGCGATGAATGTCTGTCACCGACGCAAACTGCATCTCGTCGAGATAGTGCGACAGACCGCTCTTCAGGTCGTCGATGATGCGGAAGCCGTGATGCATCACCGCGGTGCAAAATTGCACAACGCCCGCCCCCACGGCCATGAACTCCACCGCATCGCTCCACGTTGACGCGCCGCCAGTGCCGAGAATTGGAATATCAACAGTGCGCGCAATCTCGGAAATTGTCTTAAGCGTGATTGGCTTGATTGCCGGACCGGTCATGCCGCTGTACGTCGAGCGACCGTTGAGCTGCGGATACGGAACGAACGTCCTGATGTCAACCCCCATCAACGCCTGCAATGAGTTCGACGCGGTCAACGCATCTGCTCCACTTCGTTTCACCGCTTTGGCCACATCAACGATGTCGGTAACGTGCGGTGTGATTTTGATGGAAACCGGAACACGCCTTGCCGCTTCCTTGACCCACCGCGCAGTCAACTCCGTTGCAGGAATGCTCTGTGCGAGCATCTTGCCCGGGTCTTCGCCGATGTTCCCTTGCGGACACGAAAAGCTGCACTCAATGAAATCAACTCCTGCCGCTTCGAGCCGTTCAACCAGCCGCTGCCAGTCCTCTTTTCTTCTCGCCATGATGCTTGCGGCAACAATCTTCTCAGGAAACTCCTTCTTCAGCATACGCACATTGTACTCGACCTTGTCGATGTGATGTTCTGAAATCAGATCGATGTTTCCCATGCCGAAGAGCTTCTTGCCGTCGTGATTGAACGTGCTCATCATCGGATACGCGAGGTCAACCCGTGTTCCTTCGACGGATGTGGTTTTCAGGATTGCGCCAGCCCAGCCCATCTTGAATGCGCGTCGCACCATTTCAAGATTGTCCGTCGATGGCGCAGCCGCGAGGATAAAAGGATTCTCAAACCGCAGTCCGAGGAAGTTGTAGGATAAATCTCGTTGTGGGTAGATTTCTATTTCGTTCATAGCGTTGGTTTCCAAAAGAGGATAGTCAATGGTCAACGATCAATGTTCAATTGTCAATTGACTATTGAACGTTGACCATTGATTGTTCAGTGGTTATCCCTCAAATACTCGTGCATCGCATGCGCCGCTTGCTTCCCATCGGCAACCGCTTGCACAATCGTCCCCTCCCCCGCAATCGCATCTCCGCCGGCGTAAATGCCCGGCAAGGAGGTTCGAAACATTTCATCCACTTTGATGAAACCTTGCTTTGTCCGTTCGAAGAACCGAACGAAGTCAGCATGTACTTGCTGACCGATTGCAACGACGACCGTATCCGCATCGAGCACAAAATCCGAATTCGGCACTTCCACCGGAACCGGCCTTCCTGAAGAGTCAACCTCAGCCAACAGCCGCGTCTTCCTGCAACGAAGGCCGGTGACGTGCTGCGCTCCCAGAATCTCCATTGGCTGCGTGAGAAATTGCATCTGCACGCCAAGCTTCTTCGCTTCCCACAGCTCACTCTTCCAAACTTTCAGCTCCTTCTCGCTGCGGCGGTAGACAAGGACAACATCCGTTGCACCGAGATGCCTCGCCGTCGCAGCGGCATCGAGCGAAACATTTCCGCCTCCAACAATCACCACGCGATCCCCGACACCATTGCGAAGCTCATTCTTCCTGGCACGTCCGAGGAACTCGAGCACAGGAAACACGCCGGACGTTTCTTCGCCCATTACGCCGAGCTTCTTATCCAATCCCAAACCAACTGCGATAAAAGTAGCATCATGGTGCTGGCGGATGCGCCCGAACGCTTCGCTGTCAACGCTCATTTCATGGAGCTGCAACCCTGCCGCAATGAACTCAATGTCGCTGCGGAGTTCCTCTTCTGACAATCGAAACGCGGGAATGCTGTTCTTCGGCACTCCACCACATCCTTTTGCGTCATACACATGAACTTCGTAGCCAAGCTTCGAGAGTTCGAACGCACATCCGAGTCCTGCCGGCCCGGCACCGATCACCGCGATCTTCCTTCCGACCTTTGGAAACTCGCGAAGGGCGGAGAAACCTTTTCTCGCTTCGTGTTGCGTCGCAAAGAAATGAAGCTCACGAATCTGAATGGGTGAATCCTGCTTTGCCCGATTGCAGGCCGACTGGCAGAAGATTTCTTCAGGACACACTTTGCCGCAAACATTTGCAAGTGCATGCGAAGTTTTTACCACCTTTGCCGCACCGATGACGTTGCCGCTCTTGATCATCGAAATGAACTTGGGAATGTCGATGTGTACCGGGCACGCCAGCGTGCAGGGTGCATCGAAGCAGTAGAGACAGCGCTGGGATTCTGTTGTGGCTTGTTGGTGTGTTAATAGCATCTGTGTCCTTAGTAAGAAACTATCAATTGGCAACGATCAAATGTCAATTGACAATTGAAAGCTGACCATTGACAATTATGTCTTTGCTTTTGCTGAAGCAGCCTCGATCGCCTCGACAATCTGCACATATCCCGTGCAGCGACAGAGGTTGCCGGAAATGGCAAGTCGAATGTCCACTTCAGTTGGTGTTGGATTCTCATCCAACAATTCTTTTGCACTCATGAGCATTCCCGGCGTGCAGAAACCGCAATGCACAGCTTCATGGTCCAGGAACGACTCCTGCAGTGGATGCAATATTTCTCCATCAACAAGACTCTCAACGGTGACAATTTCTTTCCCATCAATTTGTGGAGCGAGAACGAGACATGAATTGACTGCTTTCCCATTCATCAAGACTGTGCACGCGCCGCACTCTCCCACTTCGCAACCTCGCTTCGTTCCCATCAATCCAAGTTCATCACGCAACAGGTCGAGAAGAGTTTGGTTTGGGTTAATGTCGAGCGAGTAGCTGCGACGGTTGATTGTGGTTTCTATTTTGTAAGTATTCATGTCCTCTAAGTTCACTCATTAGCAATTGAACATTGAAAATTGACTATTGACCGTTTTCTTTTCGATGTCAAGATCAGGAACGATCAATGGTCAACGATCAACGATCAATGGTCAATTTTCCCAACGCACTGCTCTAGCGCCCGCCTCACGAGCACCGCGATCACCGGCTCCTTGTATTCCGTGGACCATCGTCGACCGGTTTCGGCAATCATCAATTCAGAGACCTTCTTGCCTACTGCCCGGAACAATTCCCCCAACGGCTTCTCACCAAGCAGCATCTGTTCCGCTTCCGACACTCTCCGCCACGTCGGGAAAGCGGCGCCGGGTACGATGCGCACATCCGTCATGACACCCGATTCATTCTGCACAACAACCGCCGCGACACTCAACCGCGAAATGGAAAGTGCATTGCGCCTCCCAAGTTTGATGAAGACACTACGAGCATTGAGCGGCAATTTTTTAAATTGAATTTCCGTCAGGAGTTCATTCGGCAATGCCTTGGTCTTATATGGCTTGATGAAGAAGTCCGCCATGTCAAGCATCCGTTCGCCATCTGCCGACTGCAATTTCACTTTGGCACCGAGCGCAACGAGCGGCGGGACAGTGTCGGCACAGGTTGCAGCATTCATGACGTTGCCACCCACCGTGCCGCGATTCCTGATCTGCGGCGAGCCGATGGACGCGGCTGCCATGAACAAGAGCCGTGCATTTTGCTTCAGTTCCGTTGAGGTTGACAATTGTGAGTGTGTCGCAAGCGGCTTCACGATGATTGCGCCGTTCGCACTGAAGAGTCCATGCAATTCCTGGATCCGCGAAATGTCGATCGCGACCTTCGGCGTAGCGCCGTTCGCTCGCCGCAGTTCAATCAACACATCTGTACCTCCTGCAAGAATCTGACCGTCAGAACCGAAGCGTGCGAGAATGTTCGTGGCCTCTGCAATTGTCTCTGGCGAGATGAAGTCGAAAGATTTCATTTCTCCTTCACCTCGTGACGAATCTTGCATGAAGCGTCGGTCCAGGTTTCTTCATTCTGTTTGGTGGATGAACCACGCTCCCCTTTGCGGGTCAACTTATGTCCCAACAGCACGCGTTCAAGATTTGCCGGAAGTTCGTACATGCGTTTTCCCGTGGCATTGAAGATCGCATTCGCAATTGCAGGAGCGGCAAGTTCATTCGCTGGCTCGCCGATGGACTTCGCTCCAAACGGTCCGGCAACATCTTCGTTCTCAACGATGATAGCATTGATGGGCGGAACATCCATTGATGTCGGAATCAAATACTCATCGAAGTTGAGTTGCTTGGGCACGCCATCTTCGAAATCAAATTCCTCCAGCAGTCCATACCCAAGTCCCATGGCGACGCCGCCGTACATTTGCGCCAACACGCCGCTCCGGCTGATTGCGGTGCCGACATCGTGGACGGATGTAAAGCCCACGACGTCCACCTTCCCTGTTTCTGTGTCGACTTCCACTTCAGCAACATTACAGCCATACACGAACGTAAAGTATGCTTCCCCCTGACCCTTCTCTTCGTCCCACGATGTTTTGGGTGATTTGAACCAACCAAAGCCGTACATCGGCTTGCCGCGGTTGAATGTTTCTGCGGCAACCTCGGCGAAGGACGCGAGGCGATTACGAGCGAGGTTGGTCGGGTCTCCCGACTCGACATTACTCGGGACAGGAGTCCCGACCAACAGCCGCACTAGATAGTTCTCTCTCAACTCCAACTCATCAATCGGAGCGCCCGTCATCTTCGAGCCAACATCAAGGAAAGTTGCACGGACAATCTCCGCTGCGCGCTTCGCAGCCGAGCCGCCCATGATAGTTCCGCGTGAAGCAACAGTTGGTCCGCCGTCGGGCACGCGACTTGTGTTTGTGTTGAGAAATTGAATTCTGTCCATCGCAATGCCAAGCACCTCGGCCACAATCTGCGCCATGGAGGTCTGCGCTCCCTGTCCCATGTCCGTGATACCAGATGACACGATAACGCTTCCGTCAGTTTGGACAGAGACAATTGTTCCCGTTGCGTCTGTTCCTTCTGCACCAAGCGACACGCCGCGATAACTGCACGCGAGGCCGATGCCTCGTCTCTTCGCCACGTCATTCTGAGGGAGCGCTTCGATCTTGCTCAACACAGGATCAGCGACCGAAGAATCTAGAATCGAGTTACGTTCTAGATTCTTCGACCCCGAAAAGCGGGTCTCAGAATGACACTGTCGATAGGTCTTCCACTTGTTCCCAAAATCCGCAGCATCCGCCCCTTTCCTCAGCACTTCCTTCAAACTCACATTATGGCCAAGCTTCTGTCCTGTAGCAGTAACAGCGCCGCGCTCAAAGCCGTTCTGCAATCGAATCGCCAGCGGATCCTTGCCAACCTTCTCTGCAAGCTCATCCATCATGGACTCGATTGCGAAGTTCACTTGCGGCGAGCCGAACCCGCGCATGGCACCCGTATAGTTGTTGTTCGTATAGACGGCATATACATCAGTCTTGACGTTCTCGCAATAGTACGGGCCGGTTGCCTGCACAACCGATCGCCACGTGACAAACGGGCTCATCGAAGCATACGCTCCGCCATCCGCAATGCAGCGGATCTCCATCGCCGTAATGCTTCCGTCTTTCTTCACTCCCCATTTGTAGTTCATGACGTACGGATGGCGCTTGTAGCTTTCGAGCATTGACTCTTCGCGTGTGTTCACCATTTTGACTGGCTTGCCGGTCTTCAACGCGAGAAGCGCCGCACGGCAACACATCGACGTCATGACTTCATCCTTGCCGCCGAACGAGCCGCCGAGTGTCGATTGAATCAATTGGACTTTGTTGAGGTCGAGATGCAACGCGGCAGCAACAGATCGCCGGGACGAAAACAGATTCTGGATCGAGCCGGTGATCTTTACACCACCCTGCTCGGCCGGTTCAGCGAGCACAGCTTCAGGTTCGATGTAGGAATGTTCAATGAACTGTGTCCTGAATTGTCGCTCAATAGTGAAGTCCGCAGCAGCAAATCCCTTCTCAATATCTCCCTTGCGGACTTTGTGGTGAACGAAGGCATTCTTGAATCCGTATTCCGGCGAGTCATCATGAAGCCGCGGCGCATCCGCACGCATCGCCTCTTCGGGATCAGATACAATCGGCAGCGGCTCGTACTCGACTTCGATGAGCGAGAGTGCTTGCTCGGCAATTTCCCGCGAAGCAGCCGCGACCAATGCAACGCCATCTCCCAGATAGCGGACCTTGTCCAAAGCAAGTATCGCCTGGTTCTTTACAACAATGCCAAACGCCTTGCTGCCGGGAATATCCTTCGCTGTCAGCACGGCTTCAACGCCGGGGAGTTGTACCGCTTTCGATGAGTCGATGCGAAGAATCTTTGCATGAGGATATTTCGAGCGCATCACTTTGCCGTGCAGCTGATGGGCGACGTTGTAGTCCTCGGCAAATTTCGCCCGGCCTGTGTCTTTTCCCCATGCTTCGACGCGGCGTTGTTGCGTTCCGATGATATCATGTTTTGCCATCTTAGAATTCACCGCGAATGAACATGAAAATACTACGAAGGACCACGAATTGGTCTGCTGGCAACACTCCCAAATCCCTCCGTGAGGATTCGTGCTTTTTTCGTAACATTCGTGGTTTCATTTTCTCGAATCCATCCTTCCCCATAGCTTCTTCGCCACCTTCCTCGCCTCTCGCATCACCTTCTCCTCATCAATCCCCACCAATTCGCGATTCCACATTCGCCATTCA
>CAYJNF010000165.1:0-7867 GCA_964370915.1 uncultured Chitinophagales bacterium | reverse complement strand
ACATCTACCAGTTTCGCGGATGCCAGGCCTGTCACGGCGGCACGGATGAATATAACCAACTCCTGCTCCAGTCCCAGGCGGATGGCAGCCTGCCGCACAACATCCAGGAGATCGACCGCCTGCAGGGCAACGTCTACATGGACGACCCCGCCGTGGGCCAGGTCATCGCCACCAACCTGACCTCGGGCAGGGGCGGCGTGGCCGACCAGTACAACGACGGGACCTGGGTGCGCGCCATCCGTCACGGCATCCGCTACGATGGCACGCCATTGTTATTCATGCCATCCACTGAATTTTATTATCTCAGCGACGAAGACCTCGGGGCCACCATCGCCTACATCGAGAGCGCCCCACCTGTGGATAACGAGCTGCCCGCCAGCCAGGTTTCCATGACAGGCCGCATCATCATGGCCCTCGTCCCCGCCATCAGCTTCATGCCCGCCGAGTTGATCCCGCACGACGCGCCGCGCCCCGTCGCACCCACCGTCAGCGTCACGCCCGAGTACGGCGAATACCTGACCCAGTCCTGCAAGGTTTGCCACGGCCTGACCATGTCGGGCGGGCCCATCCCTGGCTTCCCGTCCACCTGGCCGCCCGCGCCCAACGTCACCTGGGGAGGTGGATCCGCCCTACCCCGCTGGACCGAGTCCGATTTCATCACTGCCATGCGCACGGGTAAACGTCCGCAGGGCCAGCCCATCAACTCGACCTACATGCCCTGGACCTCCTTCCGCCACATGGACGACCTGGAACTGAAAGCGGTCTGGGTCTACTTGCAAGACCTGCCGCAAAAGGAGTACGGCAACCGCTGACCTGTACCCGCGCCTGACTCCGTTTTCGAGCCGCATCTTATCCGAATGCTGATCCCATTTCCCCTGTCCGCTGGGCAGGGGAAATCTATTTAAAACCTTGACATACTATCAATCTCGTACTATTATCAAATTATTAGTAGTAATCAGGTATTACATCCAAGGAAAGGAACAGGCATGAGTGATATAAGCGCCTCCACCCGAAAATTCCAAAAAGAACTCAATTCGGGCACCTCCTCACTGGTTTTGTTGAGTGTGCTGGACCGCAGCCCCAAGCCGATGTACGGCTATCAGATCGCCAAAATGCTCGAAGAAAGCGGCCCCGACATCCCGATGATGAAACAGGGCACACTCTACCCCGTCCTGCGCTCGCTGGAAGAGAACAGCCTGCTCGAAAGCACGGTCGAACCCTCCGTCTCGGGCCCGCCGCGCAGGTACTACAAGATCACCAAGGATGGCCGCGCGGCGCTGACCGAATGGCTTGAGACCTGGAAACAAACGAAGAAATTCGTGGACGCAATTTTAAAAGGATAATGCCATGTTCAAAACAATCGAAGAATATCTGGACGCTTTGAAAAACGAGATGAAGGACGCCGACCCCGCGTTGATCCAGGATGCGCAGGCCGACGCACGTGAGCATCTGTCCACCGCCCTGGAAGCCTCCCGCGAAAAATCTCCCGAGAACAGCGTGGCCGACGCGCTGGTCGGCATCATCGAGGAATACGGCTCGCCCGAAGAGACCGCCTCCGCCTACCGTGAAGTGGAACGCCGCACTTCCCCCGCCATCAAGCAGAACGTCAAACCGCAGTCGGCGCTCGGCAGGTTCTTTGGCGTCTATCTCGACCCGCGCGCCTGGGGCGCATTGCTCTACATGCTGATCGCCTTCATCACGGGTGTTTTCTATTTCGTGTGGGCTGTGACAGGAGTCTCACTCTCCATTTCGCTTTTGATCCTCATCTTTGGCCTGCCTATCGCGCTGCTGTTCCTGATCTCCGTGCGTGGGCTGGCCCTGCTCGAAGGCCGCCTGGTGGAAGCCCTGCTGGGCGTGCGCATGCCGCGCCGTCCGCTGTTTTCGCACCAGGGCATGAAGTGGCTGGAGCGACTCAAGGCGTTGCTGACCGACAAATCCACCTGGCTGATGCTGGTCTACATGGTCGCCCAGTTCGTTCTGGGAACCGTCTACTTTATCGTCATCGTCATCGTGTTGAGTTTCTCGCTCTCATTCATTGCCATACCCTTCCTCCAGGAAATCCTGAATCAGGGCGCAATCATGCTCTCAGACGGCATCCGCTACACCTTCCCTGTGTGGACCTATCCGTTGTGGGTACTGGGCGGCATCCTGCTGTGGACGACCTTCATGAACATCGCGCGCGGCGTCGGTCAACTGCACGGCCGCTTCGCCAAGTGGCTCCTGGTGAGCGAATAACATGCAATCGACAGCCAACAAATCCTCTAACCGCGATTGGGGCCGGAGAATCATCCAGTTCCCTGTGACCCGCATCTTCCTGGGCCTGGCCGCACTGCTCGTCGAGATCTCACTGACACAGAACATCCTGTACCTGATCCCCGGCATCGATCAAGGCATTCTCAACCTGCTGGGCGCGTGCATCGTGGCGCTTGTAGCCGCTTTTGCCTACATCGGTTTTATCCGCATTGTGGAAAGACGTCCCGCTGCCGAGCTATCCCTGCCAGGTGCGGCCGCCGAAGTGGGAAAAGGGACGCTCCTCGGCGTCCTGCTCTTCACAGCCGCGATCGGCTTGATTGCGCTCTTCGGCTTTTACCGCGTTACAGGCGTCAACGAGTGGACCGTCATCCTGCCCCTCCTGGGCATGACCATCATCTCAGGCGTGGTCGATGAATTGCTGGTGCGCGGCATCCGGTTCCGCAGCATGGAAGAGTCTCTGGGCACCTGGCTGGCGTTGTTGATTTCCGCGCTGATCTTCGGCCTGATGCACATCGCCAATCCCAATGCCACACTTTGGAGCGCGCTCGCCATCGCCATCGAGGCGGGCATCATGCTGGCTGCTGCCTATACCCTCACCCGCCGGCTTTGGCTGCCCATCGGCATCCACTTCGCGTGGAATTTCGTCCAGGGCGGGATCTTCGGGGTGGCGGTATCAGGCAACGGGGTCAGGGGCCTGTTGCAATCCACCCTGAGCGGACCTGCCCTGCTCTCGGGCGGAGAATTTGGCGCCGAGGCCTCCATCTTCGCCGTGATCGTCTGTCTGGCGGCGGGAATTTTCCTCATCTGGCACGCCCACAAAAAGGGAAACTTCATCCGCCCCTTCTGGTCACGTTGAACTGTATATCATCCAAAAAGACCCCGCGCTCGCGGGGTCTTTTCGTTCGGGCATCGATTACAATCCTGGGAACAAAAGGACAAAATATATGAATGACTATCTAGAAGTCACGCGCACGGGCAAAAACGACTGGTGGCGCTACCTGCTCTCCTTCCCTGGCATCCTTGGCACCTGGCTGATCGTGGGCTCGATCCCCGTGATCCTGCTTGTGTTCTACGTCATGGCAGACGGCGACCCGTCCACGGGCTTTATCGCCACGGGTTTTACGGGCATTCCCGTGCTGTTGGATTTCACTGTCACGATGCTGACCTTCTTCCCCTTCATCGCCGCCACCCTGCTGGCGGTGCGCTTCCTCCACGCGCGCTCCCTGCGGACGCTGGTCACAGGCGCGGAGCGCATCCGTTGGGACAGGATCTTCGAAGGCGGCCTGGTCTGGTTCGGACTGGCGGTGGTCATCGCCGTGGCTGAGGCGGCTCTTCACCCTGGCCGCTATGTGCTGACCTTCCAGCCTTTGACGCTGGCCGTCTACGCCATTTTCGCGTTGATTCTCATCCCCATCCAGACCTCTGCCGAGGAGTTGTTCTTCCGCGGCTACCTGCTGCAATGGATGGGACTGCTCCTAAAGAACAAGTGGGCGCTGGCCCTCATCAACGGTGTGCTGTTCTTCCTACCCCATGCGGCCAACCCCGAAATGTCTTCTTCATCAAATAACATCCTGATGGGATTGGGCTATTTCGCCTTTGGTTTCTTCGCCGCGCTGATTACCGTGGAGGACAACGGCATGGAACTGGCCCTGGGCATACACGCGTCCAATAACCTGTTCGCGGCCATCTTCGCCAACTACAACGTCACCGCCCTGCCCAGCCCTGCCCTGTTCACGGTGCAGGAACTGGATGCAACCTATGGGTTGATCTCGACCGTCCTCGCGATGATCGTGTTCTACCTGGTCTTTTTCGGAAGGCGCAGGCGGGAAAATGAACTCCCTGAACGGGTCGAATAGTTCTCAATTTTGATAGTTTTATTAAAATCGGGCGGATGGTACTATTATTGCGTTGTGGTATTCATCGTTGCGAGCATTATGCACACCCACAAATTCCAGCTTGCTCCCAAACCGTCGTGGCGTCATCGTTACCCTGGGAGCGGCTGGAATTCATTTTCGGCTGAAACTCAAAAGCTTTTTGTGTAGACAGGTGTCCTGAACAGTAGTGGAAAACAGCTTAATACATCAGAGAATATAAAAGTCTCGCTTTGCGCGAGACTTTTTGTGAGAGGGGTAAAAACAATATAACAGACTATAAGCTATAGACCCGCGCCAAGCAAAGTAATACTCATAAAAAGTCCTTTTCCATTTCTTATGGCATCTGAGTACATGCTGATTGTATCTTCATAGGCAGACAATAAATACTCGCGATAATCTCTTATCACAACAGGATTGTCACCACTTATATCGGGAATTTTACTAATGTCAAAATCTTTGATTTCATTTTTAAACTTGTACAATTTATCATGATATTCATTGATTTTTTCCATAGGCAACCACCCTGATCTAGATCCAAATGGATGCAACCGAAGCCAATATGGAGATTTATCATTTGGAGGCCATTCATAAATTTCTTCAACATTTGGCTTTAACAACTTATATGTAGGCAGGCCCAAAAATAATATTTTTCGCTCAGTATGGCTCCAACCCAAGGATGAAAGTGCAGAATTAAGAACACTCCAATTTCCCAATGGTGAACGAGGGCATTGCTCAAGATATTCTGCCAGTAAAATACGGAAGAAATATGCAATTTCTCCAAAAGCAGGTTCCGATGAAATATCATCTTCTATGGCAAGAGAGCCATCGCCATGGTGAAACAGCGGCCAATACTGAACTAATTGAGGGTTGCCAAGAGCATCAACATAATTTTCGTCAACAACAGAAGGCCACTGTTCTTTCAAACGTCTAATAGTCAATTGAGTGCGCTTACAAAGTGCATTATATGCATTTGGATATATCTGAAGATCGAATTGGCGCATTTCTTCTATATATTGGTCATAATTAAAAAAGGCAGCATGATGTGCGTTGGACATAAAAATCCTTTCATTACGTTATTTTGGCAATGCTGGGAGACTGCCCTGCTGCGCTGACATGATGTAGATACCATATCGTAGACTGAAAGAAGAATCACGATGCTTGACAGTATGCTTTGAATTTCACTTCACTCCCAAGTATGTTATTTACTGCTTCTGGACATTACACTCCGCAAGCTCTGCTTGCGGAGTCCGTCCTACTCGTACCTGAATCGCCAAACGCCCACGGTAAAAAACACCGCCGCAAAGCCGAGCAGCACGCCCGCCTCGGGCAGGATGTCGATCAATCCGCGCCCGCGCAGCACCAGGTCGAGCATCCCTTCCATGGCCCAGGTGGTCGGCAGGACTTTGACCAAATTCTGCACCACGGGCGGGAACATCTCCAGCGGATACCAACAGCCGCCCAAGAGCGCCATGACCATGCCGAACATCGTACTCAGTCCGCTGGCCTGCCCCTCAGATTTGACGAAGGTGCCCATGGTCACGCCGATGGAAGCCGCCGCCAAGGCAGATGCCAGCATGATCACAAACAGGGCCAGCGGTTCACGACCCCAACCCAGCTTCATCACGAAGATGCCGAACAGCACCAGGATCGTCATCTGCACCATCGCCACGGCCACCTGTCCCGCAATCGTGCCGAACAGATAGGTGGCCTTCGTGGTCGGCGTGGTCAGGATGCGGCGCAGGGTTCCCTGCTGGCGCTCGTAGGCGAACAGGGCCGAAATTCCGAACAACGGGATGAACACCCAGGTGATCATCTGTCCCGTGGACTGATTGGCGCGCGGATCATATTCGGTCGGGTCGGGCGTGGCGCCTTCGATGACGGTCACCCGCTCGGGCGTCTCAGCTTGGGCGGTTTGGGCCAGTTTCAGCGCGTCGTTGAAATACGCCTGGCGGTCGGTCTCCGATTCGAACGTCCCGCTGGCTTCCGCCTCCTTCACCGCCATGTTGGCCGCGTTGACGGCGCTGCTCACCCGTCGCAGGGCGGTCTGGATGGAGCGCGCGGCCACGGTGGCGTTCAGGTTATTCGGCTGCTGGCGCAAGTCGGCCTGGGCAGTGCCGTTTTGGATGGCTTGCAAATCCAGTCCCGTGGGCAGGATCAGCACGACCGCCGCCTCCCGCGCATCGAACTGGCTCTCGGCCTCCTCCAGCGACAACACGTCAGGCCACACTGCGGTGGATTTTTCCAACTCATCCAGGATGCCCTGCGACACCGAGGTCTGCGCCTGGTCGACCACCACCAGGCGGATGCGGGGATCCCCCTCCCCCGAGGGCGTCCCGCCCGCCATGATTAACGTGAAGATAATCGGCAGGATAATGAAGAACAGCAATTCCGCAAGCGTCGAAAAGCGGATGACTGCGTCCTTCCAGGCTATGGCAAAAAGTTTTTTCATACAGGCCTCGTACGCGCTGAGCGGAGCGCTGGTCGAGTAGAGCAGGTGTTCTTCCCGCTCGTATCGAGACCGAGCGTAGTCGAAGCGCCCTTCGACTGCGCCGCAAAATCGCGGCTCCGCTCAGGGCGGAATTACTTCTGCGCTAAATCTTTCTTCCCAAACAAAAACACCGACACCGCAAACAACGACGCGCCCATGATAAGCAGCGCTGTGATCGGAGCGCCTAGATTCGCCAGCGTCCCGCCGAGGCCCAGGGTGGTAAACCCATTCAGGGCCCAGGCATTGGGCGTGATCTTGCTGAAGGCCTGCACGAACACAGGCATCTGTTCCAGGCTGACGAAACTTCCGCCCAGCGCGCCGAAGATCAACATCATCGCCGAGCCGACATTCGCCACCTGCGCCGTGGTGCGCGCCGTGGCCGTGATGAACATGCCCCAGCCCGTCGCGCCGAAGACCGCCGCCAGCACCAGCACGACCACCCCCAACGGGTCGCCCCACTTCAACTGGAAAATCAGCGAGGACGCGCCGATCAGGATCAGCATCTGCGCAGCACCCGTCAGGAAGATGCCAAAGATCTTGCCGCCCAAAATCTGCGCCGAGGAGGTCGGCGAAACCAATAGACGCGGCAGGGTGCCTTGCGAACGCTCCGCCAGGATCGAACGCCCGCCATAGCTGACCGTGTACATCAGGAACATCAAGGCCATGCCAGGCGCGATGTATGCCAGCGCGTCGAACTCCACAGCCTCGCCAGTTGCCGTGCTGGAATTCAGGGTGATGGCCGCTGCATTTGTCATCGGTTCATCTTGCAGGCGCTGGCTCATTGCATTGCCCGCATCCTCGGCCTGCTCGGGCGTGATACGCCCGCTGACCAACATTTGCAGGATCGAAACCTCGCCGCCCACGCGCCCCTCCTCCACGCGGCTGATGAACTCGTCCACGATGGCCTTGATAATGCCCACGCTGGTCGGCCGTTCGGGATTGGTATAAACTTCGATCTGCACCACTTCGCGCTGGGCGGATTCAAAATTGGAGGCCTGCGGGATGATGGATTGGGTGAAGCCTGCGGGGATGATGACCGCCGCCGCAGCCTGATCCTCGTCGATTAAACGGCGGGCCGCCTCGGGGTCGGACGGGAAGGTTGGCTCCGTCAAATCGGCCAGTTCTGGCGAGTTGAAGGCATCCACCAAAGCCTGGCCGAGCTGGCCATCATCCAGGTTGACAATGGCCACGGGGATGTCGGATATTCCACTGCCGCTGTTGCCGCTAAAGCGGCCCGTGACCAGTCCCAGAC
>CAYJNF010000164.1:6777-7870 GCA_964370915.1 uncultured Chitinophagales bacterium | reverse complement strand
ACCGTTGACTGTGAGGTTTTGGAGTGTGTTTGCCGTCGCGTCATCAGTAAACCGTACTGTCGAAGGCCCCGTGCCAGACCCTGCACCACCAGCCGTACTAGTGTTCTCGATCGTGAGTGAATTGCCGCCCGTGTTCAGACCATCAATCATGACATTGTCGGCGCCCGCCAAACTGATGAGGGGCCCGGCGATGTTTCCACTGATGGTGCGCGCCACGCCGCCGCTGGGGCTAATCGTAACTGAGGTGTACGCGCTGGTTCCACCGCTTGCATTCAGCGTTGCTGAAGCCACTTCTGCAGTATTCCCTGTTATCGCAAGCGTGACTGCGCCCTGGTGTGTGCCTGCGTTTATGGCATCAAATGCTTCTTTCAGGGTTGTGTAGTTGCCGGTCAGCGTTCCACCGGTTGCGGTGACATCGACCTGCGAAAGAGCTGCTGAGGCAACACCGAACATCATCAAAACGCACAACATCACGTGGAAGCAAGGCTGCGTTGTCAAGGTTGTCATTGGAGACCTCCTGTTTGTGTAGTTGTCATCGGGATCGTTTTTTCAAAAACACTTTCCATGAATCGCAGACGCCGGTGACGATTTTAGATGGCATCTGAATGCTTCTGAGTCAGCAAACTGCGTGTCAGAAGCGGCTAACGGTAGCATCGTTGACACTCATTGATTCGAAGACTCGTTGTTGTTCTTTGCTTGGAGAGTTCTCAAACCGTTCCCGCACACCGAGCAGAATCTCGCAGTCGGATAAAGAATCGGCTCATGACACTTCTGACATTCCGCGATCAATCCTTCTCCGCAAATGGTGCAGTAAACCTGCTTGTCAGAGAACTCTGCAAAATTCCCACAGCTTGGACAAAGCTTGTAGCGTTTGTCGGTCACATTCTCGACTTTCGGAATCATTGTGCGTTGATGCGTGTGTGTTGATGGGTCACCTGCGGACAAGACATGCAGGCACGTAAAACGTCATCCCAATTCTGATGCCAGAAGAGATTGTCTGGAACAAGCCTGAAAGGGCATGTCTCGAAAGAGAATTGAATCAACCGGTTCAGTTTTTGAACTGTCTGTTTCGGCGAGAACAAAGGCGGAGAGG
>CAYJNF010000164.1:0-6677 GCA_964370915.1 uncultured Chitinophagales bacterium | reverse complement strand
ATGATCAGCTTGTCACCGCAAATCGTGCAATACATGTGCTTGTCGGAAAATTCGGTGAAGTTACCACAGCTTGGACAAAGTTTGAATCGCTCTTTGACAACAAGAGCTTGTTCCCGAACAGAGTCGCGTTGCATATCGTGTGTCTGTTTTGTGTAAGGGCTGTTGGCACTTTCAGTTGCTCCCAATTTTTGTGCCAGAGACGAGGCACATAAACACGCAGCATTGAATACAAGTCTCCCGGCAGTAGACCGTCCGTTGAACCGAATGGTTCACTTGCCGAATCATGTGTTTCTAGAATGTTGTGCCGCGCAGTTATGATCGAAGCGAGATCGTAAGAGATAAAGGAAGAAATGGGGGAAGACGCGGGGCGCAAAAAGGATATGAGGCTTGAGTTGTTTGAGATTGGAGGGAACCGAAAAACGAAACGTCGAAACTATTCGTCTTTGATCTTCAATGCTTTCAGAATCCGGCCTAAACCCTGGGTGGTCATCCCGGCAATTGAGGCTGCCTGGGAAGTTTTGTTATTCGCCCGTCGGAGGACTTCAAAGAAGTACGCCTGTTTGAATCGCGTGACGGCATCCTGATACTCAGGCAGAGTTTGAAATCGAGTGGCCATGCACACGCGGCATTGATCAGGTTTTGACTTCAGCTCTGCAAAATGCGGGAAGTCGTTCAGCGTGAGCGGCGTGTTGCTTGAGTACGCGATGGCATTCCGAATCCAATTTTCCAACTCGCGGACATTGCCGGGCCATCCATACGCTTTGAATGCGTTTATCACTTCCGGAGTCAATTCAATCTCTTCCTTGAGTGACCGTCGCGCATTTCTCCTGAGGAAGTACCGCGCCAACGGCTCGATATCCTCTGTCCGCTCCCTAAGCGGCATTACTCGAAGCTTGACACCGTTGATCCTATGGAAGAAATCTTTGCGCATCCTCCCTTCGCGGACTGCATCTTCCAATGATTCGTTCGTTGCGATGAGAAGTCGAACGTCCAGCGTCCGGGATGGTTTTCTCGGATCCTGCCCAACCCGCGTGACCGATTTGTATTGCATAAAGTGAAGAAGCTTCAACTGCACCGCTTCATTCAAACTTGTGACTTCGGGAATATAAATCGTTCCGCCATCTGCTGCCTCCAGTTTTCCGGATTTCGCTTTGTCAGCACCTGAGAAGGCCCCCTTCTCGTGTCCGAAGAGTTCGGACTCAATCAAGGTCTCGCTGAACGCCTTCATCGCAAGAGGAATGAATGGCTTGCCGCAACGGTGACTACGCTTATGAATCTCAAACGCAATAAGATCTTTCCCCACACCGGTCTCCCCTTCAATAAGCACATCAAACCCCGTCGCGGCCAAACGTGTAATCTCCATGTGGGTTTTTCGCATCACCTCACTGCAGAAGATGAACTCATTGTGCACGTCAAGAAAACCGTCCTTCAGGGCATCAACCTGGACCTCAAGTCGACGGCGCTCCAATGCTTTTTCAATTATCTCAAACAGAACATTCTTGTTGAACTTCTTGGGGAGAAAATCATACGCGCCGTTTCGCATTGCTGTGACTGCATTCTCTGCATTGGAGTAGTCGGTCACAATCAGCACGGGCATAAGCGGATCAATATCGGAGCGGATGATCTTCAAAAGGTCATTACCGTTTATGTCGGGCAACATCAAGTCCAACAAAACCGCATCCACTTGTTCCCTCCTCAACACCTCCAGAGCCTTTTTCCCCGTGCTTGCGGTGAGCACTTTGTAGCGATCTGTTAACAGCAACTCCACGTCACTGAGGTAGGGAATGCTGTCATCAACAACTAAGATCTTCTCCATGGATCTCTCGCGATTATAAGTGATATGTTTGAACGAGCGACGAGTATGCGCAAGGAGTCGAATCCTTGCTGTCCGCTCTTTTCAACTTTTCTCCTTCGTCAAGAGCAACCTACGTCAGCGCCAACAAGCTGCAGACGCGAGGGGACACATCCCAGTTCATGTAAGTGCACATGAAAGTCAAAAAGAGATGAAAATGAACTTGGTACGTCTGCAAGATGCAGAAGTGATCAGATTGCTACGGCGGGTATTCGTTAACAGTACGAGAATATAGTCTGGATTTGGGAGATGTTCAACTGGTCGCACAAATTTCCAATTTGGAGAGCGGCAGCGTCAAGGTGGCTGGTGAAGTCGAGTACGGCCTGTAATTGCACTCAGAAATCTGCTTTTTCCCGTCGGTACGGTTTGTATTTTCGCCAACTCTATCTTCCATTTTTCCATTTCGAAGGAAAGTTGCCTTGCGTCGTCCAGGTGCACAGAAATCTCGTTCACATGCCGCTCCGCAGTCGTCCGCAATTCCTGAATGACAATGGGCAGATCTTCCAGCGCCTTGTTTTGTATTTCAGCTTTCTTTATCACTTGTTCGGCTTTCGCAAGCTGCACTTCGAGGAGCGCTGAGTACTGCTGCAGATATGTTCTAATCTGATTCACTTCCGAGAGGGCGGCTCGCATTTGTGAGAGTGCCTGCCCGGCTTCGCCCGACACAAGTTCAGCCTCCTGCACGTCTTCCTCTGTGGCTGATCCGGTGGTGAGATACTTCGATTCTTTGCGTCGCCTCAGCAGCTCGTACGCTTCTTCAACCGACTGTGCGCTCTCACGGTACATCTGCTTTAGTTCAGGCGTGTCCGCGTTCTCAATCAGAATCTCAATATTGGCCCTCAGCTCAAAGTACCGCAGTTCTGTTTGACTCTGTGAAGTAACTCCAATCAGATTCAAAATCCTCAGAGCCTCTTTTCTATCCATTCGCGTTCACAGTTGATTGTTGGACATGATCCGATGGGCAGCGCACACTTATAGTCCTTTTGATTCTGATCGTAGTTTCAAGGCAAGGCAGGAATAGAGAGAGGCCGATCAACGACGGCCAGTCAGTGGGGGAAGGCGCGCAAAGTTGCAGCACCCGGGATCATTCCGCTGTATCCACGGACAAAATACGCATGGCGAAATCCGTGATTCGTGAACTGGGGCAAGACAGAACATAGTTACATGAGTAACGCCTGCGTTCGGACTGCGAGTGCTGATGCGTCAGAGAATAGACAATACACAACGCAAAGGCATGATGGAAGGCTCAACGAGGTATGTTTGCGGAGAGCGTAGGATTCGAACCTACAAGCCCGTGAGGGCGCCAGTTTTCAAGACTGGTGCAATAGCCGTTCTGCCAGCTCTCCAAGTTGCTTTCGTAATTCTCTAAGCTTCCTTGGCCCAAGATACGAAACAAGATACGATACCGCAAGAGCATCAATATCCACCGAAGCAGAAAGCATCATCGAGGACCCCCAGTTGATCGATGGAACAGACCATCAGTATACCGCCACCGAATAGTAGAGTGTCTTCGTCAGCTCCTCAAACACCGTCTCGTATCCTTCCCAACTCATGAACCAATTGCTTGAGGAAACGCCGAGAAATGGAACACCCACCACGGCCACACCAATGTTCTTCTTGGCGGAATGATATTGATATGCTTTCTTCGAACGTGCTGTATGGAGTTGTGCGGTAACGAGTGTGAGATGAGACCAGCCCCATGCTGAAGCTGAGTCAATAACAGCAGAGGCGATGTTCATGGTCTTCGGTTCGCGAAGCGGCACCGGAATAAGTTTCAGGTGACTTGTGTCGAAGCCCGCATCCCACGCCGCCTCGACGACTTCGCGTCTGGACAGAGTGTCCTGATAGAGATCTCCGAAGATGATCGTTGCGACATCGCTTCCTTCGGTTCGCTCACATACACGTATCGCCTCATCGAATTGGCTTTTTGAGCCGGCCCAATTCTCGATGACATAGTGCGTGGCTGTGCCGTTCAGATCTTCCGCGACGAGCAACTGTGTGACAATCAGATGCAGGACAACAAAACAAAGCACTATGAACCCGATGATCCATAGTGCTGCATGGGTAATGTTCATGAATTACTGAAGAGTGACACTCAACAATTCTTGTCGCGACGATAAGTACCCGCCTGTTGCGGAATAGACATCGGCCCTGATTAAGCCGACACGTGGAGCATGGAAGAATTCCCCCACCAGCACAGTCGTCCCATTCTCGAATCGCGTCCAGCTGTAGACATGCGACTTATGAGAGCCTTGGGAAACCTGAACAGATTCATCCAGACTGCGGACACGCACCGTCAACGACCCTTCAGCGAGGGAATACGTGTCGTTGAGTTTTGCCGGATACTTTTCCACGAGGTAAGCCGAATCGGAATACAGCCACCGACCATCGGCACGATTCGTCTGTGTGCGGCCGGTGTTATCTTCATACCACGTCTCCGTGCCGATCAACTTCGATCGTACTATTTTCACCGTATCCAGAAACGAGTCAATCACGCTCCCGGAAGCATCGTAGACATTCGACCGGTAGACCCATTGATTTCCCACTTTGAGTGGAACAATTGTTCCGGGATCTGTTGTCGTATCTAAGGGACTATCATTGTTATCACACGAAAGAAACAGAACTGCACACATCACAACAAGACTCGCGGCAACATTATGGCTCATGTTTTCCTTCCCACCATTGTTGATCCCACATCTTTGCGGTAATGTATGAAGAAGGCAGGGTACGAAGCAACTTTGTTGAGATTTATTAAGAGTTGCCGCTCAGCGAACTACAAACCAAGCGTTTCTTTGTAGACAGAGACTGTTTTCTCCGAAATCCTGGGCCACAAATATTCGCGATGGATGTGCTCTCGCAAGCGGGTGTCTTTGCGTGACTCCAACGACGTTGTAATCCCCTGTCTGATGGATTCCACAGAGTGCGGATCGACGTACAATGCCATGTCTTCAAAATACTCCTTCGTTCCACCGTGAGGGGTGATAACAACTTTTGCCCCTGCAAGTCCGGCCTCAAGCGCGGCAATTCCGGGCGTCTCAAACAATGAGGGGAGGACAAACACCTCGGCTGCCGCATACGCTGATGCGAGCATCTCGGAATCGTGCGACAGTCCATCGATCAGCAGAATGTGTTTATGCTTTGCCGCTTCGCGCACGCATGCGGCGCCGTACTCGCCATCGATAATGCGGCCGATGATGACGGCCGGATGATCGATTGCGCCCAGCGCCCGGAGTAACGCGAGAACGTTTTTCCGGCCGTGCCCGATGTGTCCGACATTCAGAATAAAGTCTACCACTCCGTATTTCTTCTTGAACAATTCCGGATCGGCATTGTAGAACCGCTCCTCCACACCGTTGGGGATAACGGTAACCTTCGACGCATCCACACCGAGTCCGTTGATCACCAACTCAGCTTCCGCCCGGGAGTTCGGCAGCACCCGTGCTGCCCACGAACATATCTCTGACGTCATCCCATAATCAGACCATAACCCCTTTCCGAATTTGCTCAACATTCGTGAAACGCCCAGCATCGTTCGTACGTAACGATGTGTGTGAAGGCTGTAGATGATTGGGGAGACAACGAGAGGAATGCCGAGTGTGTGAATTTCTCTCGCGAGATGATAGGTTCCGAGGTTTGCGGCAAACAGATGAAAGAGGTCGCATGTACTCCCGCTGAACGGCGACCACGCGTCAAACCTGCGCGCCTCAACACCGAATTGATCCATGCATTGAATTGTTTTTCCGAGCTGCGTACTCGGTCCACCGTGAAGAATTGAAACTGCCTGGTAACTGGCAACCTGGACTCTAATCATCTATTTGTTTTTTCTCTCAGTGAGTTTGCGGGTGATGGCGGTGAATACATCGCCGAGCATTTGGCGCGGATCGAATTCCCTGATGCGGCGAATGTCGTCGGGAATATTGATAGAAGGTGGCGTCGTCCATGCAAGCGAGTTCACGTCATGCTTCCCCGAAGTCTGCACAATTACCTCCCTCTTGTCTGGATGAACAATCCTGATCCAAACAGAATCGTCCAGTGTTCCGCGATCGATTTCTACCATCTCATTTGACATCGAGACTGAGGGATTTCCTTGCAGGCGTTTCTTCCACCATCGTGCGTACTCAAGCATTGTCAGATTAGCGATGCCGAGATCCTCGATGCGCCGGAAGATGAACTTCATGACGTCATGACCATGATGTGTCGGGTGATGGTAGAAGAATAACGGCTCGTTGCGCGTCAACTTCGAGTCGATCACGCGCCGGAAATATTCGTTCATCTGACTGTTTGTGTAACCGGTTCGTCTCAGGCTGCCAATGCAAATGGGATGGATTGGTACTTGAAGCGCGTAGAAAAACACATCCCGGTTTGTCGGGTAGAGAGGAAGTGTATCGTACGCATACGAAAACTCCGATGAATACTCAAACCCGATCTTGTCGATGACTTTCGCAAGCTCCATATTCCACATACCGAACGGAGCGGAAAACCCGGATGACGAAATGCCCGCCCGCTCAAGCTTCAGTTTTGCCTTGGAGATGTTCTTCAGATTTTCGTCGTATGAATCATATACCTGGTGTTCATAGCAGTGAATGCCGATCTCCTGTCCTGCCAGAAATGCAAAATGATGAAGCCAATCTTCGTGACTCTTGACGTCAAGGAACAATGACATCTTGATATCATGCTCCACGGCAACATGATACAACGCGTCGATATCTTCGCGCGTCCCTTTGTCGCTGTCGATCCGGAATGCGAAGACATTCCGTTTGCCTTCAGGAAAGTACCAGGTATGCGCGTAGGAGAGATTGCGAACGTGGTGCAGATACGCCAGGGC
>CAYJNF010000163.1:0-7969 GCA_964370915.1 uncultured Chitinophagales bacterium | reverse complement strand
CAACAGAAGAGAAGCTGACAAAGACAGAATCTGATGTCTGCGCACCGAGAAAGCCGGCGCACAGACTAAGCAGCATGAGAAAAGCTGCCAACCAACACAACGATCTTCGTTTCATAGTTCCCCCGTTTTGTTGTCGAACATACTGGATTAGGTTACCTCCAATTTCCACCTGCTCAGGCTTTTGAATAGACATGGCCGGACTACGAAAAATCGTTTAGCAACAGCGCAACGCCACACACTACGTTTTTGCTTTTCTGGCATAAACGTGTGTGGCGTTGAACAAACTCAATTCGGGCGAGCGTGGGCATGAGTGGTAGCCTTTACAGATGACGTGAGTGTCGCTGTTGCATTTGTTAAGTGCAGTTGCCGTCCACCTCATTGGTTTCACATTTTTTTGTAATTGTGCTATCTCATCTTTGAGGTGCATGCCAATCTCAGTGAGCGCTACTCGTTGTTTGACATTTCGTTTCATGGCAAACTGAATTGTTTCATCCACGCCCATTGTAGCCTTGCGGCTTCCATTGGGAAATTGATGCCATTAGGATAAATGTGCGGGTATCCTTTTACCAATACAAATCGAAAGCTATTGAGCGGGTTTGGTGCTAAAGAAGTGTATGTGGCAACTGCTGCAACATTTGTATCACCACTAATAGTAAAATTGGGATTTAGCTCAAAACTTCTTATATGAGTACTGGCTAATCGATACCACATGCTAGGATTGGGAGTGCGAAGCAGCGTATCCAACTTGCTAAGAGAGATTGGAGGACCTGTATTATTCGCACCATAATCTTCATTACCCATTTGAAATGCGGTAGGCATCTTGCGCAAAGGGGTAAAGGTGGTATCGAACCAAAATGAAGCCGCATTTTCTGCAATGGCTGCCAGTTTATCGCTCATCTGTATTGCACATTTTGCAGCCATTTGCCCGCCATTGGAAAACCCATCCAGGTATATTCTCTTACTATCTACATTAAACTTTGATTGCATTTCAGTAATCACGGTTCTCAGAAACTTGATATCGTCTCTTGGTGTCTGCCCAGTACAAAAAGTCCATTCGCAAGGTTGGGAGTTCCATTTGGTGATATTCTTTTGCTGTCCATCATAATCAATAATGCAATACCGCCAGGAGGAAGGAAAAACGGTTAAGATATTCTCAGTTTCTCCAACTTCTTTCCATCCGGAATTATTGTAAGGGTCTTCACCATCATGGGCAGAAGCATGCAGCATAAAAACGACGGGAGTTGCAACCCCACTATTGTAGTTGGTTGGAACATGAACATAATATTCCCTGTCGTCACCGTCTATTTTTACTGTAAAACGGTTTTTGCCTTTTACATAGCCGGGCTGGGGATTGATGGGGGGGGATGGGGCATCGTCTTTCGTACATGAGAAAGACAGCAGTGTAATGACGAGCGAAATAGGGATTAGTTCCTTTTTCATTTCTCTCTACCTTTCTATTTGTTGTACATGTGTAATTGCTTCCGTTTGCTATCCCTGTAGCGTCAAATGATGTCCCACGCTCTCCGCGTTATATCTTCATGCAGAGACTCTGCCTGCTGATCGTTGAAAGCACCTGGCATCTCCTTGAAATCCGCGCATACGGATTCGAATCGTGTCTTGTTTTTCATAAGGTTATTCCTTTCGTTGAACGGCAATTGCACTTAACATAGCCCCATGCGCAAGTCGCTGAACTCTCACCATTGCATCAAGACTGAATCCTGAAGAACTGACAGCATCGAACCGACTCTGCAAGTTGAACGATGTTCGCCGACGCGCAGCGGACTCGGGATGCGCTGCCCACTTCATCCGCACATCCGGACGGGTTAGGCGGAAAAATGCTTCACGTTGTCAGGACACACAGGCGAGTACACAATTCGAAGGCAAATCTCAGGAAAGAAGAAACGCGGGCGGGCTGTGCTCTTTCAGAGAAAGGGAGTGCGCAAGATGGTTTGGGGGGAAAGGCGCACCACGACGCCATTTGTCACTGCGTTGTGGCTCAGGCACAGCATCATCATCCTCTTCATCAGCAAAGATCTTCTCAGCAGCACAAATGAAAAACGAGATGATGAGGGCATTAATGAGCAGGAGTGCACCCAAACCGAAGAGAGGTGCAAACCCAATAAACAGCGAAACGAGTATGGGACCTGCTGGAAGGTCTTGCACCAAATACCCTGCAACTATGCAGGAGATCGCAACTCCTGTTATTGTGACGACTGCCCCATTGGAGTGCGCTTTCGGGCGCGGCACTGCGCGAGAAGATTCCTTCCGCAAACGTACTACAGTGGGGGACACAGTATTGGAGAGAAACTGTTTCACATATCTCTCTTTCTCTCGGACAAACAGTGGGGTAGCAAAACACGAAAGCCCCTTTCATCTGTTGTAGAGATTCAGATGCAAGAGGCTTATGACAAGTAACGGGCTACGGGAAACCTAGCCTAATCCATGTGCAAAGTCAAGACAATAAACCTAGCGACAGCGGAGAAAAATCCGCTCACGTAATCCGCTCAAACGGCGTGGTGGCAAGATGAGTCTCTCCGTCGGCAAGAGTGTGTGTGAGATCAAGGGTGACTCAGAATCTCTTTAGGAGTTCAAGATTTACGGACGGCCTCATTTGAATTGCCTTCGCGATAATCTGCTCAACCCGCGTTCGCTCGTCGCCTGTGAGCGGCAGTCGGGGCGCACGAACAAACTCGGTCCCGACGCCCGCCATCGACTCGGCGAGTTTGATGTTCTGCACAAACTTCGTCGAAACATCCAGATGCAGCAGCGGCATGAACCAGCGGTACAACTTCAACGCCTCCGCCATCCTTCCATCCATGACGAGTCTGTACAGCGCTACCGTCTCTTTCGGAAAGGCGCACACGAGTCCCGCCACCCATCCAACGGCGCCGAGCATCAGGCTCTCCATCGAAAGATCATCGACACCTGTGAAGATTCTGTATCTGACACCAACCGCATTGATGATATCGGTGATGCGTCGAATGTTGTCCGAAGATTCTTTGAGGGCGACAAATTTTTCTTCGTCGGCAAGCTCCGCGAACATGTCGGGCGTGAGATCCACGTTGTACGACACCGGATTGTTGTAGAGCATGATGGGCACGTCGCTGGCCGCGGCCACCGTCCGAAAGTAGTGCAGCGTTTCTCGCCTGTCTGCCGGATACACCATCGCGGGCATGAGCATGAACCCGTCAGCGCCGTTTGCCTGCGCCTGCTTGACGTAATTGCATGCCATCGCTGTCGAGGTTTCTGCGACGCCTGAAAGAACTGGAACTCTCCCGCGGCTGACGTTGAGTGCGAGCTTGACCACGTCTTGCTTCTCAATCGGCGCCAGCGTTACGTTCTCGCCGAGCGAGCCGAGTACAATCAGCCCGTGCACTCCGGATTCGATTTGAAAACTGAAATGCTTTTCCATCGAAGCAAAATCAAGGCGACCGTCTTCGTGAAACTTTGTGGTGACGGCACTGTACACGCCGGACCAATTCGGATTGACCATTTTAATCCTTGTAAAGGTGACAGCTGGCGGATTGGTTGAGTTTTGGAAAGGAACTGAAGTAAAATACCTTTTAAAGAGTTGAGATTCAAAAGATTGCAGCAGCGAAACCAATCATTGTTTGTTCTTCCAGAACTCGTAGCTCGCGTATTGCGACCTCAAAGCATTCGCGTCATTTCTCTGTATACGATTTTCGAGCCGCTTCGTGATCACTCGTGCCTTGACATTGTCGTTCAGTTGCAGGTCGAGAACCGTTCGGAGCTGTTGCTGTATTGTTATGTCGTAGATCGGAAACGCCACTTCAATCCTCCTGTCAAGATTTCGTTTCATCCAGTCGGCCGAGGAAAGATAGTACA
The DNA here is from genome assembly GCA_964370915.1 of uncultured Chitinophagales bacterium. GTDB lineage: Bacteria > Bacteroidota > Ignavibacteria > UBA10030 > UBA6906 > CAADGV01. The sequence goes on along the minus strand of CAYJNF010000163.1, from coordinate 4,123 downwards.
ATTCCTCCCCGCCGTTGCAGAAGACAAACACGCGCGCATGTTCAAGAAAACGGTCGACGACGCTGATGATGCTGATATTCTCGCTCATGCCCTTGATGCCGGGGATGAGGCAACAAATGCCGCGAATAATAAGTTGAATCCTGACTCCGGCTTTGCTCGCTTCATACAACGCCGCAATCATTTTCGGGTCTTCAAGTGAATTCATCTTCGCAATGATGAACGCCTCTTTCCCCTTCTTTGCGTTCTTCATTTCCCGCCTCATCAGATCTTCGAATGTCTCCCGCATATTGAATTTCGGGACAAGCAAATGTTCGAACTTCGCCTTTTGCCGTTCACGGCAGAGAATCTGGAACACTTTGTCCACTTCCGTTGTGAGCCGTTCATCCGAGGTGAAGAAGCCAAAGTCGGTGTACATCGTGGCGGCACTCTCATTGAAGTTCCCTGTGCTGAGATAGGCATACAGCTTCTTCCCCGTTTCTCCGGCGCGCCCTTCCTCCGTTTCCCGTTTCTCCACTAAACACAACTTTGCGTGGACTTTCAGATTCGGAATCGAATACACAACGCACACACCGGCCTTCTCCATTTCTTCCGCCCATCGTATATTTGACTCCTCATCGAACCGCGCCTTCACCTCAACAAACGCGATCACCCGCCTTCCCTGTTGTGCTGCGCGTATAAGCTGCTGCGCAACGAGGGAGTTCTTCGCGATCCGATACAGTGTAATTTTTATTGAGGTAACCTGCGGATCATCGGCCGCTTCCTGCAGAAAGCGTATAACACAATCGTAGGAGTGGTACGGATAGTGCACAAGGACATCCTGCGTTCGCATCTTCTCGATCATGGAAGCGGCATCACATTCTTTCGCCGCAATCGGGGGCAATGGCTCATACGTGAGTTCCGGTTCCTTCGGATTAGGGAACGTAAAGAAATCGCTGAAGTTGTGGTAGCGGCTTCCGGCAACACCATCGTCACTCTGAAGTCCAAACAAATGCATCAGGAAACCAAGCATGGACTTTGGCATTTCCCAATCGTACAGAAAACGGGAAGGAACGCCTTCGCTTCTTTTATGAAGGGCCTTCTTCACTTTCTCCAGCAGATCGCCGCTCATTTCATCGTCGATATTCAATTCGGCATCCCGGGTCAGCTTGATTGCGTATGCCCTGCCACAGTCATAATCGGGAAACACGGCATCGAAGTTCAATCGCATGATATCGTCAAGGAACATGACATAGTGATGTCCGCCAACCGGTGAGAGAGAAACAAAGCGCGGCACCGATGGAGGAATCTCGACGATCCCGTACAGGTCGGCACTCTTCTTCCCAACCGTCTTCGATTTCAAACGGGCGACAAGGTACAGCGATTTGTTTTTGAGAAATGGGAGGTCCCGATCTTCACTGAGAATCATCGGATTCAGCTTCGCGCAAACCTGCTCGCTGAAAAATGTTCGGGCACACTGCCGTTGCTCCTCGTGCAGTTCAGATTCGCGGACAAGAAATATTCCCTGCTTGTTCAGCTCTTTCTTAATCTTGTTGCGAAACAGCGTGCCGAACTCTTCCTGCTGTAGCGTGACTGCCTTGAGCAGGCGTTTCAGAAGTCTGTCGGGTTCGATATCGAATTTCTTTTGTGTCTTCCTTTTCAAACGCTGCATTGCGCGCAGCGATGCCACACGGACGCGGAAGAACTCATCGAGATTCGACGACCAGATTGCCAGAAACTTGATGCGCTCGTACAGCGGCACCGTCGGGTCGGCAGCTTCCTGCAGGACACGATGATTGAACGCGAGCCAACTCAGGTCGCGGTTTTTCAGTCGAATGGAGTTTTCTTTCAACGGAAATTCCTCGTGTCAGGGCTGCAAGATACACGGGACGGAATAAGCGGACTGTCCCGAAGAAGCGCCTTCGGCGTTGGAATGATGGAGGCTCCGCGCGCCCGACAGTTTCTTCATCCATCAAACCATCATTTCGCGGGCGGATATTCCTTGAACAATTCTTTGATCATTTCGTCGACATAGTCGCTGCGCGATTCACCTTTGCTCAGAGCATCCTTCGCAACGCCGCGCCAGATCATTTCGCGAGTCTTTCCATCAACCAGATCGACGACGATGGAGCCTTCCTTATATTGCTCGACCGTCGTGTAGGAGCCAACACGCCGTCCCCAGCGGCCGTAGCGATAGGCATGTCGCTCAACATCAACTTTGTCTTTCACTCCGGTGTGGATCGCGATGAAAACGTCCGGCGACTCATCCGACTGTTGCATTCCCTTCGCCTGGAGTTCGCGTTCAATCGCCGACTGGATGTTTTTCCGGATTATCGGATTGTTCAACGCCGTTGGTCCGCCATCACGGGGATTGTGGCGTTCCATCCAATCGTACGTCTTGAAGCCGGCAAAATTCATATCCCGATCGTACTCGGTCGTCACATCAACTGACGAGCAGCCGATGAGACTTGCAAAGCACATTGCGATAGCAAATGTACGCGCATTCATTGGATGACTCCTTTCGTGAGGACAGAAATTCGACTTGATACGACTTAGTCGTGAGGCAACGACTGCTCCTGGCGCCCATGCAACTTTGTCAATGACAATCCCGGATTGGCAAAGTAGCGTTCGAAATCACCTTTGCGCTCGGGCCATTCGCTGTCAAGCATGGAGAACCACGCGGTGTCGCGGTTCTTTCCTTTGACAACCATGTGGTGACGGAACAATCCTTCATACGAGAATCCCAACCGGGTGGCCGCGTACTTGCTTGCTTCATTGTTATCGTCGCACTTCCACTCCACGCGTCGATACTTCAGATCATCGAAGAGATACGACAGGAACAGAAACGTTGCTTCCGAATTGATAATCGTTTTCTGCACGAGCGGAGAATACCAGATATTCCCCAACTCTACTCTGCCGTGTTTTGGTTTTGGACTCATGATCGCGTACATGCCGACCTTCTTATTCAACTGCTTGCTGAAGACGGTGTAGAACAACGGATCGCTGCCGTCCTTGATTGACGTCAGCCAGTTGTGCATATCGTCCTTGTCGCGAAATGGGCCGTATGTCATGTATGTCCAGAGATTCTTGAACTCCTCTGTGGAGTGTGAGACCTCATACAGATCATCGATGTCGTTGTCGGGATTGAGCCGTGTGATAAGCACATGCTTGCCCTCAAGCTGAGCGGGAGTTGGTATTTGCCAGATCATTCGTCGGTTGCTTTTGTGAGATGAAGGGTTATGGTTTTGAATTCAATCGAGGGAAAAGCCCACCGCCGCGAGGACGCGGGCAGATTCGTTCGAGATCGGATTGATGTTCACTACATAATTATGGAATTCTCTTCTGTGTGGATATTTTGAGCGGAGTTCGCGAAAGTAATCGCCCCTGCGTTCAAGGGGCAGGCCCAGTATCTGGCGCAACCGCGCATCGTCCTGCTCAATGTCGTAACATTGTTTGACTGCTTCGCGCAGCGCGAGTTCCGTGTCCGCATGCGACAAGATATGTATATCCCTCCGTCCCACCGATTCCAGGACAACAGTATCCGAAAGCGGGACGCGCAAGAATGTCCCCAGCGCTTCACGAAGCATGATGGTTGCGTTCAGCTTCCCGTCGTGAGAATAGCCGGCAATGTGCGGAGAGCCGAGCGTCACGAGCCGAAGCAGATCGCCGTCAATCATCGGCTCTCCTTCCCACACATCCAGCACGCACGCTTCAAGATGTTGATCAACCAGCAATTTCTTCAACGCCTGATTATCGACGACCGCGCCGCGCGAAGCGTTGAGCAGAATGCTTCCCTGTTTCATCGCGAGCATCCGGCGTCCGTCAAACAGATGGAATGCAGGATCCTCCCCTGTTTTTGTGAGCGGGACATGAAGGGAAATGAAATCCGCTTCCATCAATGCATCCAGCGAAACATAACGCGGATCGCCGGTCAGTCGCGCGAGCGGTGGATCGTTAAGCAGCACGCGCATCCCCACTGCTTCCGCCTTTCGGGCAACGCGGCTTCCCGTGTTGCCATGCCCGACAACGCCAAGCGTACTGCCGTTGAGCGACCTCCCGAACCGAGCACTCACTTCGAGCAACGCTGCCAGGATGTACTCGGCGACAGAATTCGCATTGCTTCCGGGGCAGCTTGCAAACCCGATGT